>DATGLO010000215.1:0-3734 GCA_035294105.1 Allostellaceae bacterium | reverse complement strand
TCGCGACACGGGCGAAGATTCTGCAGGGCAAGAAGATGGCTGTCGACGGGATCAACTCGATCGTCGATGGCTATCTCCACGTCGTCGCCAAAGAGGGCGGGGTCGATCCCAACAGCATCGTCGTCACGCCGATGGCGCCCGCCGAAACCTTGGCGGCGTTCTCGCGCGGCGCGATTGACGGCTTTGTCAACGGTCCGCCCTGGCCGCAGGAAGTGCTGCAGAACGGCACCGGCGTCGCGGTGGCGAGCCCGACGACCGGCGATCCCGATTGGATTGCGCCCAATGGCTCCGGCGTCGTCGTCACCCGGCCCCAATTCTGCACCGATCACCGCTCGATCTGCATGAAAATGGGCCAAGGCCTGCTTCAAGGCGTGAAATTCATCCACGATAAGCCGGACCAGGCCTTGGCGCTCTTGCAAAAGCATTTCGATAAGGTCGATCCCGCGGTGGTTGCGCGGGCCTTCAAGGCCGTCGTGATCGGCACGCCGGTACCGCCCGCGATGACCGCCACCGTGATGAGCAATTCGGAGCGGATGAACATCGAAGCCGGGCTGATGCCGGCGAGCGAGAAGCTCAAATCCTATGACGGGCTTTTCACCGACGCGTTCGTGAAATGAACCGGCTCATCACCATTGCATTCTTGGCGCTCGTCGCGGCGGCGGTGCCGGCACTCGCGCAGGCGCCGGAGCACACGATCGTCTCGCTACCGGCCGAAAATTTCGGTTTCCTGCCGTTCTATGTCGCGCAGGATCAGCACATTTTCGAACAGCAAGGGCTCGAGGTGCAGAAGGTCGTGCTCTCGGGCGTCGCCACGACCAACGGCGTCATTTCAGGTGCAGCGGATTTCGGCTTCTCGAACGGGGCGTCGCTGACACGCGCGGCGGCGCGCGGTCAGAGGCTCCTCGGCATCGCCATCATGAGCGACAAGCCGGTCTGGGCGATTCTGATGAGCAAGAAGCTCACCGACGAAAATCATTTCGATCCCGGCGCGCCGCTTGCCGAGCGCGCGAAGCTCTTTCAGCACGTCCATACCTTCGCGATCGATTCGGTGAATTCTGTCGGCCATGCGCTAACGCGCGTAATCGAGAAGATCGGCGGCGTCGATCCCGAGAGCCTCCCGGTAACGCCGCTGGGGCCGCCCGAAGCCATCGCCGCTTTCTCGCGCGGCTCGATCGACGGCTGGGTGTCGAATCCGCCCTGGAGCGAGCAGATCCTCGCCATGGGCACGGCGGTGATCGTCGCCAACAGCTTCACCGGCGATCCGCCCTGGATGACGCCATTCGGTTCGGGAGTCGTGATCACGCGGCCAAGGGCGCTTGAACGGCATCATCACCGAAGGGCAGGTGCCCTATGGTGCGATGACTTCGACGGCGCGCCGCAAGGCAATCGAGAAGGCGGTCTATCGCGGCATGCCGGTCGTGCAGGTCGGCCGCGGCAGCCCCGAGGGCTTCGCCGATCGTACGCCGCTGTTCATTGCCGGTTCCAATCTGACGGCGACGAAAGCGCGGCTGCTGCTCATGGCCTGCCTGATGCGTTTCGGTGCGCTACCGCCGGCCGCCGATCCCGACAATCCGACCGCCGGCGAGCGCAGCGCGATCGAGAAGGCGATCGCGGCCTATCAGGCGGTGTTCGACACGCACTGATGCTTCAATCGACGACCTTCGTGATGCCCGGGAGGAACAACTTGTTCACGTCGAAGGCCTGATCGAGGTCGCCGATCGAATGCATGGCGTCGATGAGGTGGTTGATGGTCTTGCGCGAAATCGCGTCGTTGTGGTCCCAGAAATCGATTTTGTGCATGAAATCGTAGCTCTGGACGACTTCGGCTTGCGGCAACCCGCTCTTGACGAGAATGTCGATCGCCTCCGCCCTGTTGGCGGGATCGTTCAGCCAATTCAGCCCGTCGTCGAACGCATCGCGAATCCCGCGCGCCTCGTCGGGGTGCTTTTGCGCCCAATTCTGTGAAAGAACGGTTGCCGTGAACGGCAGGTCAGGCGCGTAATCGACGGCAAGACCCAGATTGTTGTAGCCGGCCGCTTCGACTTGGAAGCTGTAAGGCGGCAGCAGCATGGTTGCCGCGACCGCGCCCGATCGCAGGGCGCCCATCCGTCCGGTGGTCGAGCCGACGGTGATCGCATCGTAGTCGCCCCAGTGGACGCCGTTGGGATCGAGCATGCGATCGAAATAAAGCCGCGTGATATCGGTGATGCCGCCGATCGCGATGGTCTTGCCTTTGAGCTCTTTCAGCGAATGGATCGAGGGCTGACCTTCGATGGCATAGGGCGCGACGCGCCCGACGATGCGCAGCATGCCGACCGGCGCACCTTTCGCGGCAGCATGGACCGGCTCGTTGATGCCAGTCGAGACCACGAGATCGATCGAGCCGCCGACGAGTTGCTGCAAAACGTTCGGGGCGCTCTGGCCGTAGACGATGTCGAATTCGAGGCCGCGCTTGGCAAGAAAGCCCTTGGCCATGGCGACGGCGTAGGGCCAGGTCGTCGGCGAGTTCTGGCCGGCGATGCCGCCGACGAGTTTCTCCAAAGCCGAAGCCGGTCGCCCAGCGAAAATCATTGCAGCGGCGGTGACGAGGGCAAGAGCGGTCTTGATCATGGTCGGAACTTTCTAGCGTTGGCGGCGGTAGGTCATGCCGGCGTTGATGGTAAGGATTGCGCCCGACGTATAGGAAGACAGGTCGGAGGCGAGGAACAACACGGCCGGCGTCACTTCGTCGACGGTCGCCGGCCGTTTCAGCGGGTAGTTTTTGAAGAATTCCGTATAGCGGCTCTCGTCGCCGAATTGCTCTTTTGCACGCTTCCTCGAGAGGAAGCCGATGCGGTCGGTATCGGTGGGGCCGGGGTTGATGCCGACCACACGAACGCCGTAATCGATGCTGCGCGAGCCGATCGCGCGCGTGAACGCCATCAGCGAGGCATTGCCGACGGCGCCGGCGGCATAGTCGTAATCGAGGCTTTCGCCGGCGGCGCCGATCATGTTGACGATGACGCCTTTGCCGCGCGCCCGCATCAGCTTCAGATAAGCCCGCGTGAAATGGATGTAGCCGTAGACTTTGAGCTCCCAGCCCGCGCGCCAAGCCGCATCGTCGACATCCTCGATCGAGCCGCCGGGGATCATGCCGGCGTTGTTGATGAGGATATCGACATCGGGGCAGGCAGCGATCAGCTCCTCGCGCGCCGCCGGGATTGACAGATCGAGCGGGAAGAAGCGCACCTCGATCCCGTGGGCGTTGCGCAGCTCGGCGGCATTGGCTTCGAGCTTTTCGGCGTTGCGCGAGGAGAGATAGAGGTTGCAGCCTTCGGAGGCGAAGCCGCGCGCGGCGGCGAGGCCGAGGCCTTTCGACGCGCCCGTCACCAGCACGGTCTTCCCTTTGAGATTGAGCTCGAGCGCCATTCCCGCGTTCCCCTGATTAAGCTCCTTATCCGATGGTCGCGGCCGTGACAACCGGGCGAGCCGGCCCTAATCTCGCGGCCGCAAAAGACAAGGCGGGATGAAGCATGCTTCGGGAGGAAACATCGGCTGAGCAAGCGTTTCGCGCCGAAGCGCGATCCTGGCTCGAAGCCAATCTTCCGCATGAGTTGCGCCACGCCAACAACCGGCTGACTCCGCCCGAGCTCAAGGGCTGGTTCAGAACCCTCGGCGAGAAAGGCTGGGCGGCGCCGCATTGGCCCAAGGAACATGGCGGCATTTCGGCGACGCCTATGCAGCAGGTGATCCTG
>DATGLO010000214.1:0-6068 GCA_035294105.1 Allostellaceae bacterium | reverse complement strand
GATGGCCATTCCTCTGGGACGCCCGTTACCGGGCGCCTCGCGCGACCGACCCGGACGGCGACGCGGAAACGCGCCTGGCCCGAAGGCCCGCCATCCCTACTTGGTCTTGCTCCCGGTGGGGTTTGCCCTGCCGCTGCCGTTACCGGTAGCGCGGTGCGCTCTTACCGCACCATTTCACCCTTGCCGCCGGCCGAAACCGGTGTGGCGGTATGTTTCTGTGGCACTTTCCCTGGGGTCGCCCCCGCCGGACGTTATCCGGCACCGTGCTTCCATGGAGCCCGGACTTTCCTCCCCTACCTCGCGGCAAAGGCGGTCATCCGGCCGTCTGGCAAAGGTCATCAAGGCAGGGAAAGGGACGGGAGTCAAAAATTCCGGGAATTTCCTTTCGGACCGGCCCTTGGTGGTCTCAGCCATCGATCGCCGTGAGCCTGATCAAGGAAAAGTAAGGAATGACGTTCGCGCGTCAGGAAATTCCTTGCGCGACGATCGCAATTCGCGACCCTGTTTCGGTATCGAGGGCGCCGTCACAACGTTTCGGGCGGTAATGACGCTGAAAAGCGGTGACAGCTGCAACCGTTTCAGCATCCAAAACGCCGGTTTGCGGGCAGGAATACCCGATTTGGCGGAGCAAGGACTGGATTTCGGCGAGCGAAACAGGGTTAGGCGCCTTTTCGACGGAGAAATTCGGCCAAAAGCCGACGCCCGCACGGGCCAGCCGGGGCCAATCGAAGAGTTCGCCGGGGTCTTGCTTGCGAAGCGGGGCGACATCGGAATGGCCGAGGACGTGCCGCGGCGGGATCGTATGCCGCGCCAGGATGCCGCGCGCGAGTTCCTCGAGCGCCGCCATTTGCGGCTCGGGGAAGGGGCGATAGCCGAATTCATGGCCGGGATTGACCAGTTCGATGCCGATCGACGCGTTGTTGATGTCGCTACGCCCGCGCCAGAACGATACGCCGGCATGCCAGGCGCGCTTTTCCTCGGCGACCAGCCGCCACACCGTGCCGTCCTCGTCGATCTGGTAATGCGCGCTCACTTTCGCCGCCGGATCGCACAGGCGATCGAGCGATTCCGCGGCCGAGCGCATGCCGGTGTAATGCAAAATCAGCATGTCGACCGCACCGGGCCGCTCGTTGAAATTCGAGGAAGGCCGATCGCGGAGGTCCATGCGCCATGCATAGCATGCGGCTGAGCCTGATCCTATGCTCTGACCGATGCCGCATGACCAGGAGCAGCCGCACGAGCATGGTCACGACGACGGCGTGAGCCGCTCCGGCGCCGCGCTGGCGCTGCTGTCGGCGCTGCTCTTCGGCGTGACGACGCCGCTCTCGAAGCTGTTGCTGGGCGATACCTCGCCCTCGCTCCTCGCCGGCTTCCTTTATCTCGGCTCGGGTGGCGGGCTGCTTGTGTTTCGTCTCCTGCGCCGCGCGAGCGGGGCGCGTTCGAGCGAAGCGCCGCTGCGGGCCGCCGATCTTCCCTGGCTCGCGGGGCTGATCCTCGTCGGCGGGGTGATCGCGCCGATCCTGTTGCTGCTCGGGCTTACGCGCACCCCGGCATCGACGGCCTCGCTGCTGCTCAATCTCGAAGGTGTTTTCACCATCGCGATCGCCTGGGTGATATTCCGCGAGAATGTCGATCGCCGCATCGCGGTCGGCGCGCTCGCCATCCTCCTCGGCGCCGCCCTGCTGTCGTGGCAGGGACATGTCGATGCCATCGGCTGGAGCGCCATGGCCGTGGCCGGCGCCTGTCTCGGCTGGGCGCTCGATAGCAATCTCACGCGCAAGATTTCGGCTTCCGATCCGATGCAGATCGCGATGATCAAGGGTCTCGCCGCCGGCGCCGTGAACGTCGCCCTGGCGCTCGTGCTCGGCGTAGCCTGGCCGCCGCTTTGGGCGATCGCCGCGGCCGCCGTCTTAGGCTTTTTCGGCTATGGCGTCAGCCTCACGGTCTATATCGCGGCCTTGCGCGCGCTCGGCACCGCGCGGACCGCGGCCTATTACTCGGTCTCGCCTTTCATCGGCGCCGTCGTCGCCATCGCGCTCTTCGGCGAGCCGGTGACAACGGTGCTGCTCGCGGCCGGAGCGCTGATGGCGATCGGGCTCTACCTTCACCTTGCCGAGCGGCACGAGCACGATCACGTGCACGAGGCGATGGAGCACGAGCATCGCCACGTCCACGATTCGCACCATCACCATCATCACGACCGCGAGGTGCCGGCGGGCGAGTCGCACACGCACGTGCATTCCCATGCCCGCCTCGTCCATCGTCACCCGCATTATCCCGATTTGCACCATCGCCATTCACACTGAGGAGGTGCATTGAGCGCGGCCCATCGCTGCTCTAGCTTTGCGGCCTTGGCACGAGGAGATGAACGCATGATTTCGCCGACCGAACGCATGATCGCCGAGATCGACGGGCCGATCGGCTGGATGATCTTCAACAACCCGGCGAAGCTCAACGCCATGGCGCCCGATATGTGGGCGGCGATACCGGCGATCATCGATCATTACGAGCGCGATCCGGCGGTGCGCGCCATCGTGCTGAAAGGCGCCGGCGAGAAAGCTTTCATCTCGGGCGCCGACATCAATCGCTTCGAAGAGCGCCGCGCCTCGGCCGAGGCCGCGGCGAGCGACAGCGACAATATGCGCAAGGCGCTCGACCGGCTCGAGCATGCGTCGAAGCCGACGATCGCCATGATCCGCGGCTATTGCCTCGGCGGCGGCTTGCTCGTCGCTCTCCATACCGACATGCGCATTGCCGCCGATACCGCGCGGCTCGGTATCCCGGCGGCGAAGCTGGGGATCGCCTATACGCTGAGCGGGGTGCAAAAGGTGCTCGATCTCGTCAATCCCGCCTTCGCGCGCGAGATGCTGTTCACGGCGCGGCAGTTCAGCGGCACCGAGGCGCAGGGCATGGGTCTCGTCAATCGCGCGGTGCCCGAAGCCGAGCTCGAAGCCTTCACGCGCTCCTACTGCGCGACAATGGCCGAGAACGCGCCGCTCTCGATCGCGGCATCGAAGAGCATCATTGCCGAGTTGACGAAGCCGCGGACCGATATCGATCGCGCCAAATGCGAAGCGCTCGCCAAACGCTGCATGGAAAGCGAGGATTTCGCCGAAGGCCGTCGCGCCTTCGCCGAGAAGCGGAAGCCCGTCTTTCAAGGGAAATAGCCGCCCATTTCGCTTGTGGGTTGCGGGGCGAGCCGGTTAGTCTCTGCGGCAGCGGCGCAAAGACGCTGCACGGGCACTCGTGGGGGGCCCTCGGGGGAACGCGGAGGATGGCATGGCGACAACCGTGGCGAACGGCCTTGCCGGCGACAGAGATCACAGTGCGCAGCTGCGCCGCGCGGTCATTGCTTCGACCGTCGGCACGACGATCGAATGGTATGATTTCTTCCTCTACAGCACCGTCACGGGACTGGTTTTCGCGAAGCTCTATTTTCCGAACAGCGATCCGCTGATCGGCACGCTGAACGCTTTCGGCATTTATTTCGTCGGCTTCCTTTCGCGTCCCATCGGCGCGGCGATCTTCGGGCATTACGGCGATCGCATCGGCCGCAAATCGACCTTGATCGCGACCCTGATGGTGATGGGTCTCGCGACCTTCCTCGTCGCTTTCGTGCCGGGCTATGCCTCGATCGGCATCTGGGGCGCGATCATCCTGAGCGCCTTGCGCTTCATCCAGGGCATCGGCGTCGGCGGCGAATGGGGCGGCTCGGTGCTGCTGTCGATGGAATGGGCGCGGCACAACGGCCATCGCGGCTTGGTCGCGTCGTGGCCGCAATTCGGCGTTCCCGCGGGTTTGTTCATCGCCAATCTGGTGGTGTTGGCTTTCAGCCAGATGTCGGGCGACGCGTTCATCGCCTGGGGTTGGCGCATCCCCTTCATCCTCAGCATCATCCTCGTCGGCATCGGCTTGTGGATCCGCCTCGGCATCAGCGAGACGCCCACCTTCCAGCGCCTCCTCGAGCAAAACAAGATCGAGCGCGCGCCGTTCATCGAGGTGTTCAGGAAGCAGCCGGCCGAGATATTCCTCACCGCTTTCGCGCGCATGGGCCAACAGGCTCCTTACTATATCTTCACGGCGTTCATCTTCGCCTACGGCACAGGCACGCTGCATGCCTCGCGCAACATGTTGCTCACGGCGGTGCTGGTCGCCTCGTGCATCTCGTTCGTCACGACACCGCTGGCGGGCCATGTTTCGGATCTCATCGGCCGCAAGAAGACCTACATCCTCGGCGCGATCGCGACCGGCCTCTACGGGTTTATCTACTTCGGCCTGCTCGACACCGGCTCGAGCGTCCTGATCTTCATCGCGGTGGCGCTCTCCCTCGTGGCGCACGATTTTCAATACGGCCCGCAAGCGGCGTTGATCGCCGAAGTCTTCACGCCGCGCCTGCGCTATAGTGGCTCGTCGATGGGCTATCAGCTCGCTTCGATCATCGCCGGCGGCCCCGCGCCGCTGATCGCGACCTATCTCTACGGCACTTATCACTCGAGCATGGCGATCGCGCTTTATGGCGCTGCGTGCTGCATCGTCACCGTGATCGCGACGGCGCTGCTGCGCGACTACACCGGAAAGGACATCGCCGAGGAATACGATCGCTGACGCCGGCCGCCGAGCCGCGGCCTTGCGGCTGCCGATTGGCGGCGGCTAAGCTTGGATAGGAGCGGCACGAAGAGGCCGCCGCGACCCGCGATAAAGCGAGCCGTCACGAGAGAGGGAACGCGGAGACAAACCATGGCAACCACCACGGTCAACGGCGTGCTGACGGACGCGGAACACAGCGCCCAGCTGCGTAAAGCCGTCATCGCGGCAACCGTCGGCACGACGATCGAATGGTACGACTTCTTCGTCTATGGCACGGCGACGGGTCTGGTGTTCGGGAAGCTTTTCTTTCCCAATTCCGACCCGCTGGTGGCGACGCTCAACGCCTTCGCGGTTTACGCCATCGGCTTCATCGCGCGGCCGGTCGGCGCCGCGATCTTCGGTCATTACGGCGACCGCATCGGGCGCAAATCGACGCTAATTGCGACGTTGCTGCTGATGGGCATCGCGACCTTCCTCGTCGCTTTCGTGCCGGGTTACGCCTCGATCGGCATCTGGGGCGCGATCATCCTGACCATCCTGCGCACCTTGCAAGGGATCGGCGTCGGCGGCGAATGGGGCGGCTCCATCCTCATCTCGATGGAATGGGCGCGTCATAGCGGCCAGCGCGGTCTTGTGGCTTCCTGGCCGCAATTCGGCGTGCCTGCGGGCCTCTTCCTCGCCAATCTTGCCGTGCTGGCCTTCAGCCAGATGTCGGGCGACGCGTTCATCAGCTGGGGTTGGCGCATACCCTTCATCCTCAGCATCATCCTCGTCGCGATCGGCCTCTGGATTCGCCTCGGCATCACCGAGACGCCGCTCTTCCAGAAGCTCCTCAAGGAGAACAAGATCGAGCGCGCGCCGATCGTCGAGGTGTTCAAGCAGCATCCGAAAGAGATCCTCCTCAGCGCCCTCGCGCGCATGTCGGAGCAGGCGCCATTCTACATATTTACCACCTTCATCTTCGCTTACGGCACCGGCGCGCTGCACGCCTCGCGCGATCTGCTGCTGACGGCCGTGCTGGTCGGCGCCTGCATCTCGTTCATCACCATCCCGCTGTCGGGCCATATCTCGGACCGGATCGGGCGCAAGAAGATGTACATCATCGGCGCGGTGACGACGGGGATTTTCGGCTTCATCTATTTCGGCATGCTCGACACCATGTCGTCGGCCGTGATCTTCATCGCGATCCTCCTGTCCCTCATCCCGCACGACATGCAGTACGGGCCGCAGGCGGCGCTGATCGCGGAGAGCTTCACCGGAAGGCTGCGCTACAGCGGCGCGTCGCTCGGTTATCAGCTTGCCTCGATCATCGCCGGCGGCCCGGCGCCGTTCATCGCGACCTACCTGTTCTCGGTCTATCATTCCGGTACCGCCATCGCGCTCTATATCCTCTTCAACGCGGTGGTGACGATCATCGCCACAGCGATGATGAAGGACTACACCGGAAAGGACATCGATAGGGAATACGATACCGGCGGGTA
>DATGLO010000213.1:0-6872 GCA_035294105.1 Allostellaceae bacterium | reverse complement strand
GCTGGGTACTGATCGGCGTGATCGCGCTGATCCTGATTGTCTTTGCGGTCGCCAATCGCAATACCGTCACCTTGACCGTTTGGCCGCTGCCGCTCGTGCTCGATGCACCGCTCTACCTCATCGTGCTGTTGACCCTGCTCGTCGGTTTTTTGCTCGGCGAGCTGGTGGCCTGGATGAACGGCCATCGCTGGCGGCGCGAGGCGCGGCGCAGCGCCAAGCGCGTCGCCGAGCTCGAAAGCGCGCTCGCGGCGCAATCGCCGCCCAAGGAAGCTGCCAGACAACTAACTACCAACAACTGACCGCCAATTGACGCGCTCTTGATCTCGGCTATAGCGGGTGGCTGAAAGCACCCCATGGACCGCAACCCCATCCTTTGCGCCATCGACACGGCCGAGCTCGGCCGCGCGCAAGCGCTGATTGCCGCCACGGCCGGCGCGGTCGGCGGCGTGAAGCTCGGCCTCGAATTCTTCGCCGCGCAAGGCCCCGCCGGCATCCGCGCGGCGGCGGGTGCGCAGAAGAACGTATTCCTCGATCTGAAGCTGCACGACATTCCCAACACCGTTGCGGGCGCGGTCAAAAGCAGCCTCGCCCTCGACCCGCTGCTGCTGACCCTCCATTGCGCGGGCGGCGCGGCGATGATGCGCGCCGCAGTCGATGCACGCGGCAGCGCGCGCACGAAGCTCCTCGGCGTCACCGTTTTGACGAGCCTCGACGACGGCGACCTCGCCGCCACGGGCCAGAGCGGCCCCGCCGCCACGCAGGTGAAGCGGCTCGCGCTCCTCGCCAAAGCGAGCGGGCTCGACGGCGTCGTCTGCTCGCCGCAGGAAGTCGCGATGCTGCGCGAGGCTTGCGGTAAAGGCTTCCTGCTCGTCGTGCCGGGCATTCGGCCGGCCGGTGCCGCCACCGGGGATCAGAAGCGCGTGCAGACGCCGCGCCAGGCGGTCGAAGCCGGCGCCGATTACCTCGTGATCGGCCGGCCGATCACGGAAGCGCCTGATCCCGCAAGCGCCGCGCGCGCGATCCTTTCCGAGCTGCCATGAGCGTCGCCGCGAAAATCTGCGGCCTCACCAGCGCAGATGCGGTCGAGGCGGCGGTTGCCGGCGGCGCGCGCTTTACCGGCTTCGTCTTTTATCCGCCGAGTCCGAGGAGCCTCGGCGTCGCGCAAGCGGCGAAGCTCGTCGCCCTCGTTCCGCCCGGGGTCACGCGCGTCGGCGTCTTCGTCGATCCCGACGACGCGCTGCTCGACAGCATCTTCGCGAAGATGCCGCTCGACCTGACACAGCTTCACGGCAGCGAGGCGCCCGATCGCGCGGCGGCGATCAAGCGCCGCTTCGGCATCAAGGTGATGAAGGCGATCAAGGTCGCAAGCGAGGTCGATCTGCAAGCGGCGAAGGATTTTTTCGGCGTCGCCGATTGGCTGATGTTCGATGCGAAGCCGCCGCAGGACATGACCCGCGCGCTGCCCGGCGGCAACGCCTTGGCTTTCGACTGGCAATTGCTGCGTCAGAGGAATTGGCCGCTGCCGTGGATGCTTTCGGGCGGACTTACGCCCGAGAATCTCGCCGAGGCGGTGGCGATTTCGCGCGCCGAATTCGTCGATGTGTCGTCCGGTGTCGAGCGCAAGCCCGGCGAGAAGGACCCCTTAAAAATCCGCGCCTTCCTGGCCCGCGCGAAGGCGCTTTGACGCCGCTTTGAGCGCGCGGCGATTCCTTTCTATAATCAAAGACATGTCCTCGCCCAATACTTTTCGTGCGGGACCCGACGAGCGCGGGCTTTTCGGCATGTTCGGCGGTCGCTATGTCGCCGAGACGCTCATGCCGCTCGTCCTCGAGGTCGAGCGCGCCTATGAGGCGGCTAAGCGCGATCCCGAATTCGCGCGCGAGATGGGCTATTACTTCGAGCATTATGTCGGCCGCCCGTCGCCGCTTTATCTCGCGCAGCGCTTCACCGCGCATTGCGGCGGCGCGAAGATTTATCTGAAGCGCGAGGACCTCAACCACACCGGCGCGCATAAGATCAACAACACCATCGGCCAGATTCTTCTGGCGCGGCGCATGGGCAAGCGCCGCATCGTCGCCGAGACCGGCGCCGGCCAGCACGGCGTCGCCACCGCGACGGTGTGTGCGCTCTTCAACCTGCCCTGTGTCGTTTACATGGGCGCGACCGATATCGAGCGGCAGAAGCCCAACGTCTTCCGCATGAAGCTCTTGGGCGCGGAAGTGCGGCCGGTCACCTCGGGAACCGCGACCTTGAAGGACGCGATGAACGAGGCGCTGCGCGATTGGGTCGCGAATGTCGACGACACCTATTACCTCATCGGCACGGTTGCCGGGCCGCATCCCTATCCGGCCATGGTGCGCGATTTCCAGAACGTTATCGGCGACGAG
This sequence comes from Allostellaceae bacterium, assembly GCA_035294105.1. GTDB lineage: Bacteria > Pseudomonadota > Alphaproteobacteria > ATCC43930 > CGMCC-115725 > CAIKMD01. The sequence continues at coordinate 4,485 of DATGLO010000213.1, read as the reverse complement.
GTGCGGCGGCAGCTGCAAAAGGCCGAAGGCCGCTTGCCCGACACGCTGGTGGCTTGCGTCGGCGGCGGCTCGAACGCCATGGGCCTGTTCCATCCCTTCCTCGACGATGCGAGCGTCCAGATGATCGGCGTCGAGGCGGCGGGGCTCGGCATCGCCACCGGCAAGCACGCCGCCTCGCTCAACGGCGGCACGCCCGGGGTGCTGCACGGCAATCGCACCTATCTTTTGCAGACCGATGACGGCCAGATCATCGACGCGCATTCGATCTCGGCCGGCCTCGATTACCCCGGCATCGGCCCGGAGCATTCCTATCTCTTCGACAAGAAGCGCATCCGATACGTCGCCATCACCGACGCTGAGGCGCTCGAGGCGTTCCACTTGCTGACGCGGCTGGAAGGCATCATCCCGGCGCTCGAATCCGCGCATGCTCTGGCGCAAGTCGCGAAGATCGCGCCCATGCTGGCGAAGGATCATCTCATTGTCGCCAACCTCTCGGGCCGCGGCGATAAAGACATCAACACCGTCGCGGCGCTGCAAGGGATCAAGCTGTGAGCCGCATTGTCGCACGCTTTGCCGCGCTGAAGCGCGAAGGCCGCCCCGGGCTCGGGGCCTATCTCACTTGCGGCGATCCCGACGCCGCGAGCTTTGCGCAAATTCTCGCCGGCCTGCCGCAAGCCGGCGCCGATTTCATCGAGGTCGGCATGCCGTTTTCCGATCCGATGGCCGACGGGCCGGCCATTCAGGCGGCCGGCCTGCGCGCGCTCAAAGCCGGCATGACCTTGCCCAAGGTGCTCGCCACCGTTCGCGGCTTCCGCGGAGAAGACGATGCGACGCCGATCGTGCTGATGGGCTATTACAACCCGATCTATCACTATGGCGTCGCGAAATTCCTCGCCGATGCCAAGGCTGCCGGCGTCGACGGGCTCATCGTTGTCGACCTGCCACCCGAGCATGACGAAGAGCTGTGCCTGCCGGCGAAAGCCGCCGGAATCGATTTTATTCGCCTCGCGACGCCGACGACCGACGACCAGCGCTTGCCGCAGGTGCTGAAGAACACACAAGGCTTTCTCTATTACGTCGCCGTCGCCGGCGTGACCGGCACCAAATCCGCGGCCGATAACGTCATCGCCGCGGCGGTCACGCGCTTGAAACGCCACACCGACCTGCCGATCGCGGTCGGCTTCGGCATCCGCACGCCTGCGCAAGCTGCTGCGGTCGCCAAGGTCGCCGATGCCGCGGTCGTCGGCACGGCCCTCGTCGAGCGCGTTGCCGCCTCGCTCGATAAAGACGGCAAGGCAACCCCTGCGCTCGTCGGCGCGGTGCTCGCCGATGTCGGCGCCCTCGCGCAAGGCGTTCGCGGCGCGCGCGCCGGTTCCAAAGGTCAAGCATGAACTGGCTGACGAATTTCGTCCTGCCCAAGATCCGCGCGGTCAAGGAGACCGTCGCCAAGAAAGAGGTGCCGGAGAATCTCTGGACCAAATGCGGCAATTGCGGCCAGATGCTGTTCAGCCGCGATCTCGAGGCCAATCTTCATGTCTGCGGCACTTGCGGCTTTCATCTTCGGCTCGATCCGAATAAGCGTCTCGCGCTGCTTTTCGACGACGGCAAGTCCTCGACCATCGAATTGCCGATGCCCGCCGCCGATCCGCTCCGCTTCCGCGATGTAAAGCGCTATGGCGATCGCTTGAAAGAGGCCCATGCCAAGCATGGCAACGGCCGCGATGCGGTGATCGTCGCGCATGGCTCGATCGCGAGCCTGCCGGCGGTGATCGCCTGTTTCGATTTCGCCTTCATGGGCGGCTCGATGGGAACGGCGGTCGGCGAAGCGCTGCTGGCGGCGGCGCGGCTCGCAGTGCTGCAAGGCGCGGCGCTGATCGTCGTGCCCGCCTCGGGCGGCGCGCGCATGCAGGAAGGCATCCTATCGCTGATGCAGATGCCGCGCACCACACTTGCCGTCGAGATGGTGAAGGATGCCGGCCTTCCCTACATCGTGCTGCTGACCCATCCGACGACGGGCGGCGTCTCGGCATCTTTCGCGATGCTCGGCGACATCACCTTGGCGGAGCCGGGCGCGGTCATCGGCTTTGCCGGTGCGCGCGTTATCGAGGAGACTATCCGCGAGAAACTGCCCGACGGCTTCCAGAAGGCGGAGTACCTGTTGGAGCATGGCATGATCGACATGGTCGTGCCGCGCAAAGAGCTGAAAGAGACGCTGGCGCGGATCGTGCGCTTGTTGATGAGCCCGGCGCCCGCCATCGCAGAACGGGTATCGGGTTAGTTCCGTCGTTGCGAGCGCAGCGAAGCAATTTAAGGCAGCGCGGCGATTCATCTGGATCGCCACGGCCGCTCCGCGGCCTCGCGATGGCGAGATAAACAATGGTTAGCGACGAAATCCTCGCCCGGCTGCTGACGCTGCACCCGAAGCTCATCGATCTGAGCCTCGACCGGGTGCTGCGTCTTTTGGCTGCGCTCGGCAATCCGCAAGATAAGCTGCCGCCGGTCGTCCATGTCGCGGGCACCAACGGCAAGGGCTCGACCGTGGCATTTCTGCGCTCGTGCCTTGAAGCCGCGGGCAAGCGGGTTCATGTCTACACCTCGCCGCATCTCGTGCGCTTTGCCGAGCGCATCCGTCTCGCCGGCAAGCTGATCGAGGAAGACGCGCTGGTTGCCATCCTCGAGGAATGCGAGCGCGCGAATGCCGGCGCGCCGATCACCTTTTTCGAGATCACCACCGCCGCGGCGTTTCTCGCTTTCTCGCGGATCGAAGCCGATTACGCCTTGATCGAGGTCGGGCTCGGCGGACGCTTCGATGCGACGAATGTGATCGCGCGGCCGGCGGTCACGGCGATCACCCCGGTCTCGCTCGACCATCAGCACTTCCTCGGCGACACGATCGCCCAGATCGCTTTCGAGAAAGCCGGCATCCTGAAGCCCCGCGTTCCGGCGGTGATCGCGCCGCAAGTCGCGGCCGCCGCAGCGGTGATCGACGCCCGCGCGCAAGAGATCGGCGCGGCGCTTTATCGCGCCGGCACGGAATGGAGCGTCGCGGCGCGCGACGATCGTTGCCTCGCCTATCGCGGCCGCAGCCGTCTCATCCTGCCGCAGCCCGGGCTGCTCGGCCCGCATCAATATGCGAATGCCGGCACGGCGCTTGCCTGTCTCGAACGCCTGCCCGGCTTTGCCTTCTCGGCAGAGACGCTCGCACAAGGCTTGCAGCAGGTGGAGTGGCCGGGACGGCTGCAGCGGCTCGACCACGGCGCGCTGGCGCGGCTCATGCCGTCGGGCGCCGAGCTTTGGCTCGATGGCGGCCACAACGCCGCCGGGGGTGCGGCGCTGGCAGCGCAAGCGCAAAGCTGGCGCGACAAGAAGCTGAAGCTCGTTTTCGGCATGCTGAACACGCATGACGCGGCGGGCTTCATCGGCGCGCTCGCGCCTTATGCGGCGGCGCTCGAAGCGCTCGCCATTCCGGGTGAGGAAAATGCGCGCCCGGCCGAAGAGATCGCGCAGACCGCGCGCAGCCTCGGCCTCGCCGCGACGGCGCAGCCGAGCATCGCCGCCGCCGTCCAGGCCGCCGCCGAGCCGGGCGCGCGGGTGCTGATCTGCGGCTCGCTCTACCTTGCCGGCAGGGTGTTGGCGGAGAACGGCTCGCCGCCCTAACATCCCAGTGACGGGAGATAGAAACGCCATGCGCCTCGGGCTGTTCATGATGCCGGTCCATCCGCCGCACCGGCCGATGCACGAGAATCTGGCCGAGGATATCGCGAAGTCGCTGCTCGCCGACCGCCTCGGCTTCGACGAGATGTTTCTGGGCGAGCATTATTCCGCCTCGACCGAGCCCTATCCCTCGCCGCTGATGTTCATGGCGAGCCTCATCCCGCAGACGCAAAAGCTCGCCTTCGGCACCGGCGTCATCTCCCTGCCCAACCGCCACCCCGCGATCATCGCCGGCGAAGCGGCGCAATTCGATCAGATGAGCCGCGGCCGTTTCATCCTCGGTATCGGCACCGGCAGCCTCTTGTCGGATTTCGAGCTGCTGGGCAATAGCGATCCGGCGCAGCGCAACCGCATGCTGGTCGAAGCCATCGACACGATCGAGAAGATCTGGTCGCAGGACCCGCCTTACGACATCAAGGGCGAATTCTGGACGACGCATATCGAGAGGTCGCTCAATGTGAAGCTCGGCATCGGCGTGATGCCGAAGCCCTATCAAAAGCCGCGGCCGCCCATCTGCGTCACCGCGGCCAGCCCCGGCTCGCAGACCGTGCGCCTCGCCGGCAAGCGCGGCTGGGGTCCGATTTCGAGCTCGTTCCTCACCGAAACAGGGCTTGCGACGCATTGGGACATGCTGCGCCAGGGCGCGGCCGAAGCCGGCAAGCGGCCGAGCGGCGAGAATTGGCGCGTCGTGCGCTGCATCCATGTCGCGCCGAGCGATGCCGAAGCGCGCGAGCGGGTGATGAGCCCGCAATCCTCCTACCAATATTATTT
>DATGLO010000212.1:0-11428 GCA_035294105.1 Allostellaceae bacterium | reverse complement strand
CACGACTAGCCTCGATTCGATGTGGCGCAAGGGCATGCTGCCTTATGGCGGCTCCAAGGCGGCGAACGAGGCCCATTGCTGCATCATGGCGGAAGAGCTCGCCGGCACCGGCGTAACGGTGAACATCCTGGTGCCGGGCGGACCGGTGAATACGCGGCTCGTCGGCGACAATTTCACGGCCGAAGAAAAGCGGAACCTCATCCAGCCCGACATCATGGTGCCGCCGCTGCTCTGGCTGGTCTCGCCGGCGACCGACAAGATCACCGGCATGCGCTTTATCGCCGCCTTCTGGGACAAGAACCTGCCCGCCGACAAGGCGGCGGAGAAATGCGGTTCGTTGATGGCCTGGCAGCAGCTCGGCAAGCAAGCGATCTTCCCCGGCGGCCACGCGCGGTAAGTGCGCCTCAGCCCGGCAGTAACGCCTGCAAAAAAGCGAGCAGCGCCAGGAGCCCGAGCGCGCTGCGCACCGAATGGAGCGAATTCCAGCGCTTGATAAGATCGCGCGAGCGCGGCCCCGCCGCTTCGGGCGCGGTGGCGCTGAGCGCCTTGTTGGTCGGCGCGATCATCGCGAAAGTCCAAGGCACGTTCGCGAGCATCGCGATGGCACCGAGCGCGTCGCTGAAGAAATGGGTTTCAGCCCAGGCGCCAAGCCCGAGCAAAAAGCCGATGATGCAGAGCGGGGCCTGGATCAGCGCGCCGCGCTTCAGCGAGACCTTCCAGCCGGCGAGCTGCGCGCTGTCGTCGAGCGCGCCGAGCGCATGGGCCTCGACCAGGTTTACATAAAGCGCCGCGCCGGAATAGAAGGCGGCGACAGCGAGGGCGAGAACGCCGATAAACATCACGGCGCCGCTTTCAGGCGCTTCGCCGCGTCCTCGACGATGCTGGTATCGGCGAATTTTTCCACATCGATATCGATGCTAAGAAAGCCCGACGCCTTCTGGGTCTCGAGATTGCTTTGCAGCGCCTTAAGGTTCGGAATGTTGTTGGGATCGCGATAGATGTCCGCCTTGGTGAAAAGCCAGCTCTCATAGACCGAAGGCGAATTCTTGTTAAAGGCCGCGGCGATCTGCACCGCCTTCTCGTGGTTGGCCGGATCGAGATACCAATGCAGCGCGCGATCCTCATCCTCGAAATAATCGACGAGCGCGGCACGATGCGCGGCGATGAAAGGGGTGCGCGCGACGCGGAAAAGAATCGCGGTGACGCCCATGCCGTCGCGCAGATAGAAGAGCGGGCGCGAGATCGCCTGGAGTTCGGGATCGAGCACGGTCGAATGGACGGTGGCAATGAGATCGGCTTTCCCCTGCTTCATCGCGTCTTTCATACTGGCATAGGGGATTTCGATCTCGCTGTAGTCGCGCTTGTCCTCGAGCCCGGCTTTGCGCAGCGCCGCGCGCATGCCGATATCGGTGCCCGAGCCGACGGTGTTGGTCGCCGCGACCCGCCCCTTCATATCGGCCATGGTTTTGACCGGCCCGTCCTTCATCACGACATAAGGGATCGAGAGATAGCCGGGCACGCCGTCCTGCATCTCGTCGGCGATGACGCGGATATCGGTCATATGCGCGTTCTGGATGGCGAGGCCGAAGGAGCCGAAAGCCATCTCGCCCATATCGAGATCGCCGGTCGCGAGCGCGGTGATCATCGGCGCCGTGCCAGCGAAATGGATCGAATCGAGCGTGTAGGTCTTGCCGAGATGGGGGGCGAGCTGCGGCGTTTTATCGAGGATCGGCGTGATCGAACTCGGCACATCGCTGTAGCCGACGCGAAGCTGCACCGGATCGGCGCGAGCGGATGACATTGTTAAAAGCACGGCAGCGCCGCAGATAATGAAAGGGTTCATCGTCTCCCTACCTCGTCATTCCCGCGAAAGCGGGAATCCAGCGGTTGCCCCTGGATGCCGGCCTAAGCGGGGATGACGACCCCAAAGAATTGTCACTTCCCATTCACGCGCTTCGCCGCCGCGTCGACGATGCTCAGGTCGCTGACCTTCTTCGCGTCGATGTCGATGCTGAGAAATCCGGCTTCCTTTTGCGTGTCGAAGTTCTTTTGCAATGCGGCGACATTTGGCTTGTCGTCGGGGTCGTGATAAAGGTCCTTGTCCTTCGTCCAGATATAGCTGTCGTAGAACGACGCCGGCTTTTTGTTGAAGTCCGACACGATCTTCAGCGCGGCGGCGCGGTTCTTAGGATCGAGGTACCAATGCCACTCGCGGATCTCGTCCTCGAAATAATCGACCATCGCGGCGCGCTTCTTCGCGATATCGCTCTCGCGCGCGGCGCGCATCAAAATTTGTGTCGGCCCGCCCATGATCTGCCTGAGGTCGAAGAGCGAGCGCGTCAACTTTAAGAAATCGGGGTCGTTGACCATCTCCGAGACCGTCGTGGTCATGGCGACCTTGCCCGAGGTCAGCAACTGCTCCTGGTTCTCGAAATTCGCCTCGACGATGTTGTAATCGCGCTGTGCCTCGAGGCCATGACGGCGGAGCATGGCGCGCATGGCGATATCGATGCCGGCGCCGATAACGTTGACCGAGACGCTCTTGCCTTTGAGGTCCTCGATCTTCTTCACCGGCCCATCCTTCATCACGACGAAGGGGCCCGAATAGGAATCCGCCGTGACTCCGTCCTGCAGGGAATCGGCGATCATCTTGAGATCGTCCATATGGGCGTTCTGGATTGCGAGGGCGAGCGAGGAATAGCTAAGCTCGGCGATATCGAGATCGCCGCTGGCGAGCGCCGTGATCTGCGGCGTCGTGCCTTGGAAGTGGATCCCGTCGAGAACATAATCCTTGCCGTAATGCTTGGTGACGTCCTTTTTCGCGTCGAAGATGGGCACCAGGGAGATGGGCGCGGTAATCCAGCCGATCTTCAGATGCACGGGCTCGTCGGCCCTGGCCGAGAAAGAGGGCGCGGCGGCGCTCGCCAGCGCAAAGACCAGGACAGCGACGATCGAGACGACGCGGCGCATCGTAGTTCCTCCCTGTTCGCGGCTCGTTGTGGGCAACCCTATGACAAGCGCGCGAGGAAGGAAAGTCCGGCTTGCATTATGGGCAGCCACGCCGATAACTGTCGGCTCGACGGGACCTAAAAGAGCCTGCGCGGAGGAACGTCCATGCTGACGCTATATCACTATTGGAGCTCGGTCTGCTCGCAGAAGGCGCGGATATGCCTTGCCGAAAAGAAGCTGTCCTTCGAGAGCCGGCATATCGATCTTTTCACCTTCGAGCATTGGGAGCCGCTCTATCGCGCGATCAACCAGAAGGGCGTGGTGCCGGCGCTCGACCACGACGGCCGCATCGTCATCGAATCGAATGTCATCCTCGAATATCTCGAGGATTGCTTTCCCGCCGTGCGGCTGCGTCCGCAGGACCCTTACGCCGCGGCGCAGATGCGAATCTGGATTTTCAATTCGGAAGAGATCGCCCATCCGAATGTCAACACCGCGTCGCACAATCCGCGCCACGCGGTGCGGCTGGCGCAGAAGCCCTATACGCGAGAGCAACTCGACCGGGCGGCGGCGAATTGCCCCAACCCGATCATCAAGGCACGCTTTCTCCATCGCCAAGCGCATGGCGTGACCCACGCGGAAGAGGATCAGGCCTATACCGCCCTCGATTATCTTCTCGGCATGATGGAAGAGACGCTCGCCGCGGGACCGTGGCTCGCCGGCAGGGAATATTCGCTCGCCGATATCGCGATGGCGCCGTTCATCAACCGCATCGAAGTGCTGAAGCGGCCCGAGATGGTAAGCGCGGCCAAACGCCCGCGCCTCGCCGATTGGTGGCAGCGCATCCAGGCTAGGCCGGCGTTCAAAGAGGCATTCTCCTTCGCCAATCCCGATAAGAGCGATCCGATCAAGCGCTGACGGCGGCGGGAGGAAACGGATGGGCGAGATCATCACGCTGGCCGCAGAAGACGGCCATCGCTTCTCGGCCTACCGCGCCGACCCGGCGGGCAAGTCGAAAGGCGCCCTTGTCGTCGTCCAAGAAATCTACGGCGTCAACGAGCATATTCGCTCGGTCTGCGACGATTACGCAAAGCATGGCTATCGCGCAATCGCACCGGCGCTCTATGACCGGCAGCAACGCTGCGCCGCGTTCGGCTACGGCGGCGAGGAGATCCAGCGCATCCGCGCGCTGCGTGCCGGCATCGATTGGGCAAAGACCTTGCCGCTCGACATTGCGGCGACGATCGAGGCGCTCCGCCCCCTGCGCGTCGGCATCGTCGGCTATTGCCTCGGCGGCTCAGTCGCCTGGATGGCGGCCTGCCGGCTCGGCGTCGCCGCCGCGTCCTGCTATTACCCGACCGATATGGCCAAGCAATACACCGACACGGCACGCGCGCCGGCGATCGTGCATTTCGCCGAGCGCGACCACGTCATTGCCCGCGACGTCGTCGAAAAGTTCATCGCCGCGCAGCCGAACGTGCCGACCTATATCTACCCGGCCGAGCATGGCTTCAATTGCTGGCACCGCCCGACCACCAGCTATGACGAAGCGAGTTCGAAGCTGGCGCTCGAGCGGACGCTCGCCTTGTTCGAGCGGCACGTCGCGCAGTGACCGGCCGGCAAATGGCGCGCTCAGCCGACCAGGCGCCCCGATTGGTAATCGGCGAAGGCTTGGCGGATTTCCTCGACCGTATTCATCACGAAGGGACCATAGGCAACGACAGGCTCGTCGATGGGCGGCCCGGCAAAGAGCAGCGCGCGCAGCTTCTCGTCGGCCGTGATCGCGATCGTATCGTTGTCGCCCGTCGCGGCCTTGCGCGGCTCGAACCAAGCTACTTCGGGCGCGGCGAGGCTACGCCGATTGGCGCCAAGCCGCGCCTTGCCGTCCAGCATATAAAGGAAGCCGCGATAGCCCGCCGGGAGCGGCTGTCGGCAAGTCGCTCCGCGCTCCATCGCGATCTCGACCAGCATCATCGGCCAGTCGCTGCCATGCGGCTGCGCGACGCCGTCGAAACTGCCGGCATAGACCCGGCGCTCGACCCCGTCGCCGCGCACCACCGGCACCGTCGCCGCACGCTGATCGACATAGCGCGCCGGAATCATTTTCGCGGCGGCGGGCAGGTTGAGCCAAAGTTGCAGCGTATGGGCACGCTCGCGGCCGTAAGGCATCTCGCTGTGGAACACACCGCGGCCGGCGGTCATCCACTGCACATCGCCCGGCCGCAGCACGCCGTCGGCGCCGGTATGGTCGCGGTGATGCAGCGCGCCCTCGAGTACCAGGGTCACGGTTTGCATGCCGCGATGCGGATGAGTCTCGAAGCCGCCCGGCGCCGCAAACCAATCTTCCGACAGGCGCAGAAACGGCGATTGGGCCTCGAAATCGTCGCTATAAAGCACGACGCGTTTGCGTTGCACCTGATCGCTGGCGCTCTGCTCGAGCGGCCGATCGAGGCGGTCGACCTTCCGTTCCATGTTCCCTTCCACCAAACTGAGGCAAATATAAGAAGCCGCGGCGGCGGATCACAGACCTTCCGACATGAGGGTAAATGACGCGATGTATGACGTCGTCATCGTTGGCTATGGCCCGACCGGCATGCTTGTGGCGATCCTATTGGGGCGCGCGGGCCACCGTGTCGCCGTGATCGAGCGCTATACGACGCTCTACAACCTGCCGCGTGTCGGCATCGTCCATGACGACGTGCTGCGCATGTTCCAAGAAGTCGGCTGCATCGAGGCGATCTGGCCGGCGACGCATTTCCTGCCGGTCTATGAGCTGGCGAAGCACGGCGAGGTGCTGCTATCGAGCGAGGTCGCGCCGCTGGCGACGCATGGCTGGCCGGAATACACCTCGATCTACCAGCCGAGCTTCGAGAAAGAGCTCGATATCGCCGCGCGCGCCGTGCCGTCGGTGACGCTTTTCCAAGGCGAGACTGTCACGGCGATCGCGCAGGATGCCGACCGCGTTGCGGTGACGACGCAGAACCGCGACGGCAAGACGCGCGTCGTCGAAGGCCGTTATGTCATCGGCGCGGATGGCGGCAACAGCTTCGTGCGTCAGGCCCTCGGCATCGCCTACGAGAATCTCGGCTTCGACCAGAATTGGCTGGTGATCGACGCCAAGGAAAAGAAAGCGCGGCCCGGGCTGCCGGCGATGCGGCAATTCTGCGAGCCAGAACAGCCCGGCGTGACGCTTTATATGGGGCCGAACCACCGCCGCTGGTCGTTCATGATCTTCCCCGATGAATCGCCCGAGGACGCGGTCAAGCTCGACAGCGTCTGGCGCCGGCTCGACCGGCCCGAAGGCGCGACGCCGGACGAGTTCGAGCTGATCCGCGTCGCCTCCTACAAGTTCCAATCGCTCTATGCCGAGCGTTGGCGCGCCGGCCGCATTTTCCTCGCCGGGGATGCCGCGCATCAGATGCCGCCTTTCCTCGCCCAAGGCCTATGCTCGGGATTTCGCGACGCGCACAATCTCGCCTGGAAACTCGATTTCGTGCTCAGGGGCCTCGCGGACGAGCGCTTCCTCGACACCTATGAGGCGGAGCGCGGCCCGAGCGCGCGCGCGACCATCGTCGAAAGCATGCGGGTCGGCCTCCATGTCAACGAGCGCGATCCCGTGAAGGTCAAGGCGCGCGACGAGCAGCTGCGCGCACTGCAAGCGGCGAAAGTCAACCGGCCGCTCGAGCAAAAGCTGATCGCCTTTCGCGTGCCCGGCTTCGAGAAAGGCCTTGTCGCGCCGCGCGCACCCGGCGCGGGCGACGCTTTCCCGCAAGCACTTATCCGCGACGGCGCGGGTGAAGGCCGGTTCGACGATATCGCCGGACGCGGCTTTATCATTCTCGCGCGCGGTGGCGATCCGCTCGCGGCGTGCGGCGAGGAAGAACGCGCTTTTTGGCGCTCGCTGGGCGGCGCGGTCGTGCGGTTGGGCGATGATGGTTTTATCGATATCGAAGGACGCTATGGCCGACTGATGGACGAATATCGCTGCGACATCGTGGTAAAGCGACCCGACTATTACATCTTTGGCGCGTGCCGAAACGCGCAGGAACTGCCGGTATTGCTCGGCCAGCTGCGCCAGCAATTGCGCGGCGCCATGGCATGACGCGGCGCCGCGCCCTATAGTCGCGCCAACAATTCGGGAGGAGTTTCATGGCCCAGCCATTCCGCATCGACGTCCACCATCATCCGACTCCGACCGCTGCGATCGCCAATGGCCGCCGCGCCGTGCCCCCGAACATGAAGGATTGGACCGCCGAGTATTCGCTCGAGGACATGAACAAGAACGACGTCCAGACGGCAATCCTGTCGCTCAACCATCCGATCGTCGTGTGGCCGAGCGATCAGGCCGCTGCGATCAAGCAGGCGCGCGAATGGAACGAGTTCATGACCAAGCAGGCCAAGGATCATCCCGGCCGCTTCGGCGTCTTCGCTGTCCTCCCGATCCTCAACGTTGCAGCCAGTCTCAAAGAACTCGAATACGCGCTCGACACGCTAAAAGCCGATGGCATCAACATGATGACCAATATCGGCGACAAGTGGCTCGGCGATCCGCATTACTGGCCGCTCTTCGAAGAACTCAACCGGCGCAAGGCCGTGATCTACACCCATCCGATGGCGCCGACCTGCTCGGCCAATGTCATGATGCCCGACGTCAACGATTCGATGATCGAATTCGCGACCGACACCTCGCGTGCGATCGCGCGCATGCTGTTCAGCGGCGCGGCGCATAAGTTCAAGGACATCCGCTTCATCTTCTCCCATGCCGGCGGCACGATGCCCTATATCCTCGAGCGCTTTACGCGCCATCCGCTGACCGACAAGGAGCTCGCCGCCCGCGTACCCGACGGCGTGGTGAATTACCTGAAGCGGTGGCACTACGACACGGCGCAGGCCTCGCATCCTTTCGCGATGTCGTCGATCACCAAGCTGGTCAACGTCTCGCAGCTCCTGTTCGGCACCGATTTCCCCTATCGCAACGCCGAGGACCACGTGAAGGGCCTGCGCGAATGCGGCTTTTCGGACGCCGATCTCAAGGCGATCGAGCGCGGCAATGCCGAAAAGCTGCTGCCGAAATACGCGAAATAGAAGCTAGACCATGATCGTGTGAGGCGGAATCGATTTTCGATTCCGCCTCACACGTGAATCATGGTCTAATTTTTTGCGATGAGAGCACGATTCACGTTGCGAAAAGAAGCGGCTGCTTCTTTTCGAAACGATCGTGCTCTACGGCACCAGCACCGCTTTCGGGTCGGCAGGCTTCGCGATCAGCTTCTGTGCCGTCATCAGCCCTGACCAATAAGTCACCTGCGAGGCGCTGACGCCATTGATATAGGGGCTGCGCGGAATCGTCTTGAGGATCGCCGGCGGCACCGGCAGGTATTTCGCCAGGGTCGCGTCATCCTCATCGGGATGGGCGTCGTGATAAGCGAGCGCATCGGCCATCGCCGCGCGAATGTTCTTGACCGTTTCCGGATGGGCGGCGGCGAAGTCGCCCGCGACCGCCCACACCATCGTCGCCGTGCCCTGCGGGATAAAATCGGTGTAGTAGGACAGCACGCGGCCACTGTCGCTTTGAATGATCCGGGTGAGAAACGGATCGAAGGCGACGGCGGCATCCACCGTCTTCGCCTTGATCAGATCGGGCGTCTGCTGAATCTGGATTTCGACGAAATGGATCTTTTTCGGATCGGCGCCCTGATCGGCGAACCATTTCACCAGAACGATATGCACCATATTGTTGAGACCCGTGACGCCGACGCTCTTGCCTTCGAGATCCTTGGGACTCTTCGCCGGGCTGCCGGCGGGCACGACAATGGCGCTGGCCTTCGAGCCGGGGAAATAGGAGCCCGAGCCGGCAATCGCCTTGACGTTGAGGCCGCTATCGTCCGCCTGCAGCACCACGGGCAAGGTCGTGCCGCCGACCTGGATGGAATTGCCGACCAGCGCCGAGGGGATCGAGGTCGCGTTGCTGGTCATGAGCTGCAAGGTCGCGTCGATGCCGTGCGCGGCGAAAAAGCCCTGATCCTTGGCGATGAACACCATAAGGAAATCGGCGACCGGGAAATAGCCGAACGTGACCTTTTCGAGGGGCTTATCGGCGGCCGGCGCGGGCGGCACCGCAATCGCGAGGCCGATCAGCGCCGCAAAAAAGGCGAGTGCAAAGCGTCTCATTTTTTCCCCCACGGGCGGAGCCGGCATCTTTGCGGTCCAGCTTCGCCTGAACTAAAGTCGCCCGCAAGGGCCAACGCCCATTTCGGAGAGACGGATGCTGCAATCCAAAGGCAACGGCAACGGCCCAAAAAATGGGAATGGGGGCCGGAAATCGGCCACTAGCAACGGCGGACGGAAGATTCCCGCCGCCGTGCGCGAGCTGCCGCGCATCACCGTCAAGAGCGACACGCGCGATATCCTCGCCCATGCCGCGAAGGACGCGCGGAAGCTCAAGGATTATTTCATCGTCGATGTCGATGCGCATGTCACCGAAGTCGCATTCTGGAACGAAATCACCGATCTGATCGACAGCGACGTTTATCGCCAGTGGGCGCAATCCTTCCGCGACCGCGCCGGCGGCGGCGGCACGGCGCTGATGAATATCGCCTCGGGCTTGAGCTATCAGGACGTGTTCGGCCGCATCCCGCACGACCACATGCAGGGCGAGATTTCCGACCACAAGACCAAGCATCGCCAGGTCGTGCTGACCGAGCGCGCCATGGATTCGATGGGCATCGATTACATGATCGTCTTCCCAACGCCGATGCTCCAGCTCGGCATGCATCCGCAGCCAGACGTCGAAGTGGTGCTCGGCAAAGCCTTCAACCGCTGGATGACCGATCGCATCCTGCCGCAGCAACCGCGCATGAAGATGCTGGTCTATCTTCCCTATTGCGAGCCGGAAGCGTGCATGGAAGCGATCAGGGAATTCGGCGATAAGCCGGGCGTGATCGGCTTCTGCATCACGGCGACGCGCTACAAGCCGGTGCATCACAACCAGTATATGAAGCTCTATCGCGCCATCGAGGAGACCGGCAAGCCGCTCGCCTTCCATGCCGGCTATTACTGGGGCGACCCGTCGATGATGCAGATCAACCGCTTCATCGGCATGCACGCGATCTCTTTCGTGCATTTCTCGATTCTGCACATGACCAACTGGATCCTGAACGGCCTGCCCGAGCGCTTCCCGAAGCTCAAGGTAATCTGGATCGAGAGCGGCCTCGCCTGGGTGCCGTTCCTGATGCAGCGGCTCGACAGCGAATATCTGATGCGCAGCTCGGAAGCACCGCTTCTGAAGCGCCGCCCCAGCGACTACATGCGCGAGATGTTTTTCACCTCGCAGCCGCTCGAGACGAGCAACCTGAAGCTCACTGAGGCGGCCTTCGACGCGATCAATGCCGAAAGCCAGCTGCTGTTCTCGTCGGATTGGCCGCATTGGGACTTCAACCCGCCGAATTCGATCGCCAACCTGCCCTTCCTCAATGAGAAGCAGAAGCGCAACATTCTTGGCCTCAACGCGGCCAAGCTCTTCAATCTGAAAGTACCCAACGGCAAGCTCGCGAACATTCCCGATTACCCGCTCGACCTGCCCGAGGCCGCCGAATGAATTTGAAACGCCTTCGCGGTCTGCTCATTCCCGTCGTGCTGATCGCGCTCTGGGAGATCGGCTCGCGCGCCGGCATTTTGCCCGAAGACACGATGTCGCGACCGAGCGATATCGCCGTCGCCGGCTGGGACGCGCTCTTGGACGGCAGCCTCTTGATCGCGACGGTTCAGACATTCCAGACCGCGCTCTTGGGCCTCGCCATCGGCAGCAGCATCGGCATTGTGCTCGGCGCGTTCGTCGGCCTGTCGCCGATCCTCGAAGGCATCATCGGGCCGACCCTCGATACCGTGCGACCGATTCCCGCGGTGGCGCTCATTCCGCTGGCCCTCCTCATCTACGGCTTCGGCGTGCGGATGGAGGTGCTGGTCATCACCTACGCCACCGTCTGGCCGGTGCTGATCGTCACCATTTCGGCGGTGCGCGGGATCGAGCCGCGGCTGCTCGAAGTGGCGCGCACGTTGGAAATGCCGACGCTGAGCCGCATGCGGCGCATCGTGCTGCCCGCGGCGCTCGCCCGCATTGCCGTCGGCATCCGTGTCAGCGCCGGCGTCGCGCTGGTCGTTGCGGTCACCGTCGAGATCGTGCTCAACCCGCAGGGCCTCGGCTACGGCATGATCATTGCCGCACAGTCGCTGCGGCCCGAGTTGATGTGGGCCGAGCTGCTCTGGGTCGGCTTGGCGGGCTGGGCCTTCAATGGCCTTCTTAGCCTGATCGATCGCCGCTGGCTGGGGCGCTTCCAGACCGGGGGTACGCGATGAAAATCGGCAAGCGCGGCATCTTGTTGAAGATCGGCGCCGTGATCTTCGCGGCAGCGGTCATTTATCTCTGGCAACTTCTCGCCGACGCGCGCCTGATCTCGCCGGTTTTCTTCCCCTCGCCAAC
>DATGLO010000211.1:0-3527 GCA_035294105.1 Allostellaceae bacterium | reverse complement strand
CTGTCCGACGCGATCGACCGCCTCGGCCTGCCGAGCGCGGTCACCGGCCTCTTGCCGCGCTCGGTGCGCAAGCGCATCGCCGGTCGGGTGCGCACCGTGAAGCTCGAAGCGGCGAAAGGCCGGACCGCGGCGCGCCATCTCTGCACCGCCGCGATCGAAGCAGCCGCGCCGGGCGACGTGATCGTCGTCGAGCAACGGAGCGGCATCGATGCCGCGGGCTGGGGCGGCATACTTTCGGTGGGCGCCAAGACCAAGGGCGTCGCCGGCGTCATTGTCGACGGACCGGCGCGCGACATCGACGAGGCGACCGAGCTCGGCTTTCCGGTCTATGCGCGCGCGCAGACGGCGCGGACGGCGCGCGGCCGCATCATCGAGGTCTCGACCGGCGAGCCGGTGACGATCGGCGATGTCACGGTCTCGCCCGGCGATTATGTGCTCGCCGACAGCAGCGGCGTCGTCTTCATTCCCGCGGCCGCGATCGAGCGCGTGATCGGCGAGGCCGAGAAGATCGCGGCGCGCGAGGGGCTGATGGCGAAAGCCGCCGCCGCCGGCCAGCCGATGAGCCAGGTGATGGGCGCCGATTACGAGAAGATGCTGACGGAGAAGTAGCTGTAAGCGGCTAGCTCTAAGCTGTAGGCTTAGGGCTTAAAGCTTATGGCTTAGAGCTAGGGGCAAGGGAAATGCTGACCAAGGAACAGAATGAACTCGTGACCCGCGCCGGGCCGGAAACGCCCTTGGGGAAGTTGTTCCGCCGCTATTGGCAACCGATCGCCATGCTTTCGGACATTCCCGAGGACGCGCCGCTCGAGGTGAAGGCGCTGCACGAAAGCTTCGTGCTTTTCAAGGACGAGCAAGGGCGTGTCGGGCTCTTGGATCTGCATTGCCCGCATCGCGGCGCCGATCTCAGCTACGGCCGGCTCGAAGGCGGAGGCTTGCGCTGCATCTATCACGGCTGGCTCTTCGATGTGAACGGGCAATGCCTGCAACAGCCGGCCGAGCCGCCGGGCAAGGATTTCTGCCGCATGATCAAGCAGAAATCCTATCCGGTGCAGGTGCGCGGCGGCATGGTCTTCGCCTATCTCGGCGAGGGCGAGCCGCCTGCCTTTCCCGAATGGGAATGCCTCACCGCGCCCGACAACCATCGCTTTGTCGTGCGCTCGCGCGAGCGCTGCAACTGGTTGCAAGGCCTCGAAGGCGATATCGATCCCTATCACCTGAGCTATCTCCATTTGGCGCTCCCGGGCGCGCGCAAGGACCTGCGCGACGGCAATGCCGGGCCGACATACGAATTCTTCCGCTTCGGTGTGCCGCGGATGGAAATCGAGCGCACCGATTACGGCGTGCGCATCTACGCGATGCGCGATTTGCGCAACGAGGCTTATCTGCGCATCTCGAATTTCGTTTGCCCGAATGTCGCGATCGTCGCCGGATCGAGCGATGGCGACGGCTATATGGCGCTCTGGCATGTGCCGATCGACGACGAGCATCACTTCAAGTACCAGCTCATCTTCAAGCGCGAGAAGGAGATCGACCTTCCGGCCGAAGTGCATCAGGCGGTGATGCAATGGGACCCGCGCAATCCGGAGAAGCTGCCGGTGCGCAACAAGGAGAATCGCTGGCTGCAGGATCGCAAGCAGATGAAGGACGGCTGGTATGCCGGCCTCGGCCATTCCTTCGGCCTGCACGACAACTGGGCGACCGAGGCGATGGGCCCGATCTACGACCGCTCGAAAGAGCATTTGGGCCACGGCGACCGCGCGATCGTCGGCGCGCGGCGCTGCCTGCTCACGGCGATGGAGGAGATGGCGGAAGGCAAAGAGCCGCCCTTCATCATTCGCAATCCCGAGGCGATGAAGCAAAAGCTCACCGAGATCGTGGTCGCTTCGCTGATTTCGCCCGATAAGGACAACTACAAAGAAGTCTTCTACGAGCAGCATCTGGCGGCGGTCAAATTCGCCGCGGAGTGAAATAACCTCTCCCCTTGGAGAGAGGTCGACGCGTTAGCGTCGGGCGAGGGGCTTTCCCGCTCACCCTACCCTCTCCCCGAAGGGGAGAGGGTTTTTTGATACCGAGGTTCGTATGACGTCCAACCAAGCCACGCCCGAAAATCCGCTCGCCGGCATTACCGTCCTCGAGTTCGGCCAATTCATCGCCGGACCTTACGCGTCGCAGATCATGGCCGATCTCGGCGCGCGGGTGATCAAGATCGAGCGGCCGGGCACCGGCGATCCGTTCCGGCTTTATGTCACCGAGCCGCGCATCGAAGGCTACGGCCATAACTACCTCGCCTTCAACCGCAACAAGGAAAGCGTTGTCGTCGACGTGCAGCGACCGGAAGGCGTCGCCATCGTCAAGAAGCTCGTCGCCAAAGCCGATGTGCTGATCGAGAATTTCCGCGCCGGCGTCTTGGAGCGCCTGGGGCTCGGCTATGAGGCGCTGCGCCAGGTCAATCCCAAGCTCATCTATTGCGCGATCTCGGGCTTTTCCGAGGATGGGCCTTATAAGAACCGGCCGGCTTTCGATACGGTCGGCCAGGCGCTCTCGGGCATGCTCTATCTCTTCACCGATCCCAAGGATCCGCGCATGCGCGGGCCCACGATCGCCGACCAGGCGACGGCGATGCAGGCATCGAACGCGGTGCTCGGCGCGCTCTATGGCCGCGAGAAGAGCGGGCAAGGATCGAAGATCGAGATCGCGATGATCGAGGCGGCGATCCATTTCATGCCGGACGCCTTCACCGCGCTGACCGAGAGCGGCATCGACATGAAATCGGAGACGCGTACATCGTATTCGCATGCTTTCGTGTTGGAATGCGCCGACGGCAAGTGCCTCGCGATCCATGTCGGCGGTCCGGACAAGCTGTGGCAGGCGCTCTGCGCCGCGGTCGACGATCCAAGCATCGGCGCGGAGCCCCTGTTCCAGAAGCGCCACAGCCGCATCGCCAATTACGACAAGCTCATCAACGCGATGCGGCCGGTGTTCAAGCGCCGCTCGCGGGCCGAATGGCTGAAGCGCCTCGCCGATCACGATGTCGCCAGCGCCGAGCTGAACACGATCGGCGAAGCGGTCGGCGATGTCGAGGTGGCGCATCTCGGGCTTTTCGAAAAGCAGCAGCGCGAAGGCTACGGCGATATGACGATGCTGCGCCGCGCGCCGCGAATCAACGGCGCGCGCGAGCCGCGGCAAAAGATGCCGCCGCTCTTGGGCGAGCATACGCAGGCGGTGCTGAAAGAGCTCGGCTACGACGATGCGGCGGTGGCGAAGCTGAAAGAAGCGAAGGTTATTTAGCTGGTCGTCATTGCGGGCAAAGCAATCCAGTGTGTCCGCAGACTGGATCGCTTCGTCGCTCTCCTCGCCATGACGGCTTTTATGAGCTCTTCAGCGCGGGCATCACGTGCCGCGCGAAAAGCTCGATCGAGCGCAGGCTCTCTTGCAAAGTCATATCGCCGAAGACGAACTGGCCGACGAAATAGTTGGAGCCGGTCGCTTTCATCTGCTCGCGCGCGATCTTCAGAACCGTCTCGGGC
>DATGLO010000210.1:0-5837 GCA_035294105.1 Allostellaceae bacterium | reverse complement strand
AGATCTGAAACTCTTCCGATTGGCGCGCCGTTTGCCGCGACAATATGCGCGCCGAGGATTTGCTGCGTCGCGATCGGCTCGGGCGCGGCCGCAGCGGCGGCGGAGAAAAGCGCTAAAATGGCGGTCGCGAGGATGAAAAATCGCATCATGCGTATAACGTCATCATGCGTATAACGTAAAGCGCTTGCGAAAACGTCCGACCCTGACATGATGTTCATCAAGCCGCCGCACGGGCGACACAATTCGACGTCCGGCCGTTTGACTTCCTGCATCTTCGTCACGATCGCTCGAGCCGAACTTTGCGCCATTCTTCGACGCGGGGAGATGACCCTTCATGATGCATTCCGCGAGATTTGTCTTCATCGCCGCGATGCTTGCGGCTCTCGCCGGCTGCGGGTCGGATTATTCGCCGAACACCTATGACAGCGCCGCGGTCCAGCAGGCGAACAAGGTCGATGAGGGCGTCGTCATCGGCTATCGCCAGGTGGCGATCAGGGACGACGGCACCGTCGGCACGGTGACCGGCGGCGCGGCAGGCGGCATTCTCGGCGCGGAAGAGAGTCCAGCGGAAGTGCCGGCGGCCCTAACCGCGCTCGGAGGCACCTTGGTCGGCGGTCTCGTCGGCAACTCGATCGAGCACGCGGTCGGCGATACGACCGGTTGGGAATATATCGTGCGCGAGCCGAAGGGCGATCTCGTCTCGGTCGTGCAGAAGGAGCCGAAGCCGATTCCCGTCGGCCAGCGCGTCCTCGTCATCGAAGGCAAGCAAGCGCGCATCGTTCCTGATTACGCGGCTGCCTCGCTCGAGAATCCGCCCGCGCCGGAGAAGCCGAAAGCGAGCGCTGCCGCGCCCGCGGCAGCCGCATCCGCCGCAACACTCTCCGACACGGCGGCCGCAACACCAGCCGCGACGCCGGCGACACCTCCGGTATCGGCGGCAGCGACGCCGACGACAACGCCCGCGTCCGGCGCGACGCCGACGCCCGCGCCTGCGACAGCAGCAGCGCCGCCGGCCGTCATGCCCGCGACGGTGACAATCACACCGGCCGCGCCGACGGCCAACGCCACGCCGCCTTCGGCGACGCCGGCTGGCTCGGCGACGGCAACGCCGGCTACGCCGGATGCGAACGCCAATGCCGCGGCGCCGGCAGCAACAGCGGCCTCGGCTTCGCCGCCGCAGAATAGCGTGGCGGCGCCGCAACCGGCGGCCGGCGCCGCCGCATCACCGCCGCCGCCCAGCGACGGCGTGACGGCGGCCAAATAGGGGCACTCAAAAAGCGCTTTCTTTCCGCAGCGCGCTGTGGCCTATCGGAGGAATGAAAGCCGTCCAGATCAGCAAGACCGGCGGTCCCGAAACGCTGGAACTGGTTGAGTTGCCGAAGCCGCAGCCCGGCCCGGGCGAGGTGCTCGTGCGTGCGCATGCGATCGGCGTCGGCAAGCCCGATGTCCTGTTCCGCACCGGCGTCTATCGCTGGATGCCGCCGCTGCCCGCGGTGCCCGGCACAGAGATGAGCGGATATGTCGAAACGCTCGGCGATGGCGTCGACGGACTGCGCGTCGGCGATGCCGTGCTCGTCTATCATTTCGGCGGACGCTGTTATGCCGAGTTTGCGAGCGTGCCGGCGAGCGCGGTGACAAAGCTGCCGCCGGCGGTCGATCTCGATGACGCCGTGAGCATCCCGAACTATCAGGTCGCCGAGGCGCTGCTGACCGAAGCGGCCCGCGGCCAATCGCCGAAGAGCGTTTATATCAATGGCGCGGCCGGCGGCATCGGCTCGGCGGTCATCCAGCTCTGCCGCTTGCATGGCATCGCGGTGATCGCGGGCACAAGCTCGGCCGAGAAATGCGCCTTTGCCGCAACGCAAGGCGCGACGCATGTAATAGACTATAGCCGCGAGCGGGTCGCCGACCGCCTGCTCGATCTGACCCAAGGGCACGGCGTCGATCTCATCCTCGATCATATCGTCGGCAATGATTTCGCCGACAATCTCAAAGCGCTCGCGACCTTCGGCCTCATCGTCTCGTTCAACGCGCTGGGCGGGATGCCGGAAAAGGATCTGTTCCGCGAGCTGCGCGCGCATCTGCCGAAGAGCCCCGCCGTGCGCTGCTTCACGATGCACAGTTTCGATCATGATCCCGCGGCGCAGCAGCGCATCGCCGCGCGCGCGATCGAGTACTTCGCCGCCGGCCGGGTCAAGCCGCCGATCGATCGGCGCATGCGGCTCGATGAGGCGCGACAGGCGCACGAGCGGCTCGATGCGCGTGCGGTCCTCGGAAAGCTGATCCTGAAGCCCTGAGCCGAGTTTGCGGCCTCATGCGCGCCGCCATAAGATGGCATCGCTAATTGATCGAAGGGCCGCGCGATGTCGGTCGGACTTTGGGTCGTCGTCGGAATCATTGTTCTGCTGATCATTATCGTGATCGGCGTCTATAACGGTCTCGTCGCCGGGCGCCAGGAAGTGCGCAACGCTTGGTCGCAGATCGACATCCAGTTGAAGCGCCGCCACGACCTGATCCCCAATCTCGTCAATGCCGTGAAGGATTCGATGCATGTCGAGCAAGCGCAGCTCACCGCGGTGATGCAGGCGCGCAATCAGGCGGTCGCGGCGCCGAATCCGGCCGCTTCGATGCAAGCCGAGAACGCGCTGACCGGCACGCTGCGGCAGCTTTTCGCGGTGGTCGAATCCTATCCGCAACTGCGCTCGCAGCAAAACGTTTCGAGTCTGATGGAAGAGCTTTCCTCGACCGAGAACCGGATCAGCTTCGCGCGCCAGCATTACAACGACGCGGTCCAGGCGCAGAATATCCGCGTCGCGTCGTTTCCCGGCGTGCTCCTCGCCTCGACCTTCGGTTTTACGAGCGAGACGATGTACCAAGTGCCCGAGGCCGAGCGCGCCGCGACCGAAGCGGTGCCGGAAGTGCGTCTCAGCTAACGCCGCGCCATGGCTGATGTCTCGGCCGCGCTTTACAACACCGACTTCCGCCGCGCGATCGCGCGCAACCAGCGCAACACTGTTATCCTGTTCGTCGTCCTCCTGCTGATCGGCGCGATCGTCGGCTACGTCGTCGGCTGGGCGATCGCGATCCTCGGCCTCATCTGGAATTTGCCGCCCGACCAAGTGAGCCAGCTCAGCGCCGGCGCGGTGCTCGCCGATCTCTTCGGCCCGCCGCGGCCCGCCGCGCTGTGGGGTGCGGCGCTGGTATCGGGGGCGGGACTGATCTGGGGCCTCATCACCCTGACGTCGGGCGCCGAGATCCTCGCCTCTTTCGCCGGCGCGCGCGACGCCAATCCCAACGATCCGCACGAGCGGCAACTGATCGACGTGATCGCCGAAATGGCGATCGCCGCCGGGCTCGCGCCGCCGCGGGCGATGGTGATCGACACGCCCGCGCTCAACGCTTTCGCCAGCGGCTCGTCGCCGAAGCGCGCCATGATCACCGCGACCACGGGCATCCTCCATGCCTGCACGCGCGAGGAATTGCAGGCGGTGATCGGCCACGAGATGGGCCATGTCGCCGAATACGACGTGCGCTACACGACCGTCGTTGCGGCGATGGCCGGCGTCGTCGTGCTGCTCGCGCATTTCCTCGGCAACGTTTTCTACTGGTCGACGGGTTGGGGCGGCGGCTGGGGCTATGGCGGCTATGGCTACGGCTATGGCGGCTTGCGCCCGCGCGAGCGCGAAGGCGGCGCCTCGGGCGCACGCATCGCGCTGACCTTGGTCGTGGTCGTGCTGCTCGTCGTCGTGATGATCGCCGCGCCGCTCGCCTCGCGCCTCGTCCAGATGGCGATCTCGCGCCAGCGCGAATATCTCGCCGATGTCAGCTCGGCGAAGCTCACGCGCAATCCCATCGGCCTCATTCATGCGCTGCAGCGCTTGGAGGCGGGCGACACGAATATCGCGCGGCCGAACTCGCCGGTCTCGGCGCTGTGCATCGCCGCGCCGAAGGGCGCATGGCTGAGCGGTATGTTCTCGACCCATCCGCCGATCCCGGATCGCATCGCGCGGTTGCGCAATCTCGGCGGCGTCGCGACGAGCGAGCCGGAAGCGCCGCTACCGCCGCCCCCTTCGCTCGATCGTCCCGAAGCGCCGATTGTCGCGCAGCCTGAGCACGGGCCGTGGGACACGGCTGCGGCGGCGCCAACTGAGCCGCCGCCGGCGCAGGGACCATGGGATCAAGAAACGCCGCCATCGCCGACGCCGCCGCGCAAAGGCCCCTGGGGCTGATTGCCTCGGCGCCGCGGTCGCCTCTACCATCGCGTCATCGCCGCGAAGACCTATCTTCGAGGATCACACCATGAAAACCGCCGTCATTGTCGGCAATCCGAAGCCGAAATCGCGCACCCTCGATGCCGGGTTGCTGGTCGCGAGGAAGCTCACCGGCGCGGAGCCCGATCTCACGCTCGATCTCGTCGAGCTGGGACCCGCGCTGCTGGAATGGGGCAATCCCAAAGCCAACGAGGCGATCGAGGCGGTGCGACGCTGCAACATGCTGGTCGTCGCCAGCCCGACCTTCAAGGCGACCTATACCGGGTTGTTGAAGCTGTTCCTCGACCAGATCCCGAGCGACGGCCTCGCCGGTATCACCGCTTTTCCGGTGATGCTGGGCGCCGGGCCGGCGCATCTCTTGGCGCCCGACCTGCTCTTGAAGCCGGTGCTGGTCGAGCTGGGCGCGATCTGCCCCATGGTCGGACTCTATCTTCTCGACAAGACCTATGCCGAAGACCCGCGGCTCGATGCCTGGATCGCGCGCGCCAAGCCGCTGCTGCCGAAATGAGCCGCGCGATGACCCGTATCGACGTTCATCATCACCTCGTCTCGCCGAAATCGATTCCGATCTTGAGCGAGCTCGGCACGCTCAACGCGCAGCTTGCCGCCGGTATGGACGAGAAACGCGCGCTCGAGGCGATGGACAAGGGCGGCGTCACCACCGCGATCAATTCCGCGACCACGCCTGTGAAGCTGCCGCGCGACAAGCGCATCGCCTATGCGCGCGACAACAACGACTACATGGCGCGGCTGGTGCGGGATTATCCCGGCCGCTTCGGCATGTTCGCCAACCTGCCGCTGCCGGACATCGATGCGACCCTCAAAGAAATCGAATACGCGCTCGACGTGCTGAAGGCCGACGGCGTGCATATGATTACGAGCTATGAGGATCAGTGGCTCGGCAACAAGCATTTCGCGCCGGTCTTCGACGAGCTCAATTGCCGCAAGGCGATCGTCTACACCCATCCGCACGTGCCGATGTGCTGTATCAAGACCTTGACCGAAGCGATCGTGCCCGATGCGACGATCGAATACGGCACCGACACGACCCGGGCGATCGCCAATTTCGTCTTCACCGGCACGTCGCAGCGCTGCCCCGATCTGAAAATGATCTGGTCGCATGCCGGCGGCACGATGCCGTTTCTCATCTATCGCTTCTTGAAGACCGCCGCCATTCCCGCCAATCGCAAGCATGTGCCGCAAGGCATCGTCGCCGAGCTGAAGAAATACTATTACGACACGGCGCAATCCTCGCATGCGGTGCTGCTCAACGCGTTGCGCCAGGTCGTCGGCCTCGATCATGCGGCTTTCGGCTCGGATTATCCCTGGGGATTTTCCGACGCGGCGGTGCGCGAGATCGATGAGGCGAATGTGCTGAGCGCGGCCGAGCGGCGCGGCATCGATTACGCGAACATCCTGCCCCTGCTGCCGCGTTTCGCGGCGCTCGCCGCGTGATGCGCGTGGGGTTTGCTCTCGCCGTCGCGGTGCTGTTCGCGGCGACAGCGGCGCAAGCGCAGAGCGCCGCGCCCTCGCCGGCCCTCGCGAAAGTCGTCGCCGCCGCCGAAA
>DATGLO010000209.1:0-2107 GCA_035294105.1 Allostellaceae bacterium | reverse complement strand
TGAAGCAGGCACGGTTGGGCCGAACACGCTTCACTTGAAAGAACCGCCGCAACAACCGCGGCTGAATGAACCGCAACCGCGGCGTTTCCGTGTCGAAGCGATCGCCGCCGGTGGGGAGTTCACCTTGGCTGCGGCGCCCGCTGGAGAGCGTCGGCGCCGCCGTCGTCGTCGTCCCAAGTCCGCGCGACTGGAACGGTCACCCAATGCGCCCGGCGGCGAGGCCGGAGCGGCAGCCGGAGAAGCTGGCCGGCAGCGTCCTGCGCATGACCGCGGTTTCCCCCGCCATGGGCCGCGCCGCGACCGACGCGCGGGCTTGCAGCGCGGCGAAGGCGCAGCGCGCGACGAGCAGGGTCGCGCAGAGCAACAGCATGAGGCCCGAGAGCACAACGGCCGGCAACGCGATGGCCAACGCCGCGACGGCGAGCGGCGCGACCGTGGTCCACGTCACGGCAAAGGCGGTAAGGGTTTCGGCAAAGGCGGCCAGCGCGACGCGCGGCGCGACAAGCCGGCGCCGAAACTTTATTCCTTCGAATCCGTGGTCGATCGCGGCTTCGAGGAGGTTGCGGTCGCTCCTTCGGCCGAAAGCGGCGGCCAGGGCGGCGAGGGCGAAGCCCAGACGCGGCGGGTCGATTGGTCGATCGTGAAGCGTACTGTCGCCGATCAGCGCGCGGCGAAGCAGGTTTCCGCACTCTACATCCTGAAACGCGACGGTGCCGAAACGGAATTTCCCAATCTCGGCGCGGCACGAGCGGCCGTCAATAAGACCATCGTCCATCCCGAAAAGCTGACGCGGCCCAAGGCCGATTACCCGTCGACGAAGAAATAGCGGGCGAGCCTCAGCTGCGGAAGCTGAGATCCTCGATATAGCCGTTGCGCAGCAGGCGTCGATGCGGCCGCGAAACGAGGCGCGAGCACACGGTCGATTCGCAGAGCAGGCGCGCGACGTGGGGATAGTTCTCGAATCGCACGCTGCCGACCAGCTCTTCTTCGCTGCCCTCGACGTCGAGCTTGACGACCGTCGGCAGCGCGCCCGCCGTCGAGCGGGCAAGGACCTCGCCGAAGCCGGTGCTGACGATCTTTTGCGGGATCTTCGCCAACTCGTTGGGATGAAGCGCGCTGTGCTTGCCGGTTTCGGCGCGATAGAGCACGGTTTCGCCGCTGGCGGTCGCGACCGCTTCGTTCACGATCGTCGCGCGATCGCCAAACGTCGCGAGATTGCGCTTCAGCCAGTCGAGATTGGTCTCGTCCGGCTCGTAGCAGCAGGCGCGATTGGCGCGGTTGCGGCTGAGAAAATAAGCAGCCGCGAAACCGATATTCGCCCCGATATCGAGGAAGAAGAACGGCGGCGCGGCCGGCGTCGCATAATCCTCGCGGCAGAAGATGCCGAAAAGGGTCTTGAGGCTCTCAAAATTACGCAGCGCCAGCGCGATCGTGCCGATCGGCGTCCGTACCGAAAGCGTCGGCGGCGCGCGATGGCGCAGCAATCCCGCGTAAAATTCGATCGGATTGGTGACGATCCGCCAGGCGCGCAACAGCCCGATCCAGTTATAGCGGCTGCGCAGTAGGGCGCCGGTGCGATCATACGTATAAGGGCTAAGGAGAGGCACGCCGCATATTGCAGGAGCGCTGCCGTCGCGGCAACCGGACGCGTCGCTTTTCAACAATTCCGTGCGGCGACGTGCTCGCGCTGCGCATGCTCTTCGCGCGATGTGCCGACGCTAAGTGGCAGCCTTTCCCAAGCGGCGACGAAGCGCGGATCATCCGCGGTCTGTCCCGTTGTCATGCACGCGATCGGCGGCAGCATGCGCGAATAGCTGACGAGGACGAAAGCCGCGAGCCGCCGATGTTTCGGATCGATGCCGGCCGGCAAGAACCCTAGCGCCTGGCGGTCACGCGCCTCTTTCACCTGCGCGTCGATCACCGTCATACGATCGGCCTCGCGCGGCACCGGGGCCGCGGCGCCTCTTGCGACACTGTCATGCCGAGAATGCGTGCGCGCTCACACCGCGACGCGCAGTTTCCACTCGACAGCCTCGAACGCGCCGAGATCGGCGAGGAAGCACTGGCCGCCGGCATCGACGAAAATCTGGCAGGTAAAGCGATACCA
>DATGLO010000208.1:0-2271 GCA_035294105.1 Allostellaceae bacterium | reverse complement strand
GGGCTCTACGGGCTCATGGCTTTGGGCATGGCGCTCGTTTGGGGCGTGCTCAACATCGTCAACCTCGCGCACGGCGCCTTCGTCATGCTCGGAGGTTATTGCGTCTATTTCCTGTTCGTCGGGCTCGGCCTCGATCCGTTTGCCGCGCTGCCGGTCGCCATGGTCGTGATGTTCGTCTTCGGCTATGCGCTGCAGCGTTATGTGCTGAACCTCATCATCCGCTCGGCGTTGCTCAACACCTTGCTGATCACTTTCGGTCTCGACGTTGTCCTGACGTACCTGGCGCAGCTCTCTTTCACCGCGGATTTCCGGAGCATCAACCCGAGCTATGCCGGCGCCAATATCGAATTGTTCGGCCTCACGCTGCCGCTGTTGCGCTTTACCGCTTTCGTCGCGGCGCTGTTTCTCGCGACGCTGCTCTGGCTCATGCTGGAGCGAACGCGGCTCGGCCGGGCCATACGCGCGACGGCGCAAAATCTGACGGCGGCGCGGCTTTACGGCGTCGATCCGATTAAGCTCTATGCGTTGACCTTCGGCATCGGCGCGGCGCTGGCCGGCGCTGCCGGCGGCCTCTACGGCATGGTCTCGCAGGTGACGCCCTATATCGGCGGACCGTTGACCGCGAAATCCTTCGTCATCGCGATCATGGGCGGGCTCGAGAATCCCTTCGGGATCGTTGCCGCCGGCATCGTCATCGGCATCATCGAAGCACTGGCTTCGGTCTATGTCGGGCCGACCTTTACCGATGCGATCAGCTTCGGATTGCTGGTGTTGATCCTGATCGTGCGGCCGGCCCGCGCGGTGCGTAGCGCGTGATGCTGCGCGCGGCCATCATCGCCCTCGGCGTCGTCTTCCTCGCGGCGGTGCCGCTCTTCGGCGACGACGTACTGATTCAATACGGCATTGACGCACTGCTGTTCGCGACCCTGGCGCAAGCCTGGAACATCCTCGGCGGCTTCACCGGCTATGTCTCGTTCGGCAATTCGTCGTTCTATGGCCTTGGCACTTACGGCACCGCGATTGCCATGGCGCAGTTGCATTGGCCGTTCGGCGTCGGCCTCGCGCTCGGTGCGGTGCTGGCGGTTGCTTGCGCGGTCCTTTTCGGCATGCCGATCCTGCGGCTGCGCGGTCATTACTTCGCCATCGCCACCTTGGGGCTTTCGGCGACGCTCGCGGCGATCATCGCCAATATCGATATCGCGGGAAAGAATATCGGCCTCATCCTGCCGCTCACCCGCGCCGACCGCGCCTTCTACGAGGAGTCGCTGTTGTTGCTGATCGCCGCCACCGCCACCGTCGCGTGGATCGCCAGGAGCCGGTTTGGTACGGCGCTGCTCGCGATCCGCGAAGACGAAGATGCGGCGCTGGTCATGGGCATCAATACCACGCGCTACAAGATCGCCGCGCTCTCGCTCTCGGCCTTTTTCACAGCGATCGCCGGCGGCATCCATGCGTACTGGATCACATTCGTCGATCCCGGGGGCGCCTTCGATCTAACGCTCAACCTGCGCATGGTGATCATGGCGATGTTCGGCGGCCCCGGTACGATCTTCGGGCCGTTGCTCGGCGCGCTTATCCTATCGGCGGTCTACGATGTCCTCGCGAGCAGCATTTCGACCGCGGCGGCGCTGCTCTTCGGTCTCGTCATCGTGCTCGCCGTCATCTTCATGCCACGCGGGCTCTGGGACCTCGCCCGCGGATTCCGCCGCGTCGGCGCGCGCTATCTGCTGCAGAACATTCGCGAGAACCGGCTATGAGCGATGTGCCGGTGCTCGAAGCGCGCCATTTGAGGAAGCGTTTCCGCGGGCTCGAAGCGATCGCCGATCTCAGCTTCACGATGCGGCGCGGCGAGATGCTGGCCCTCATCGGACCCAACGGCGCCGGCAAGACGACGCTGGTGAGCCTGATCAGCGGCACGCTCGCCGCCGACGGCGGTAGCTTGCTGTTCGAGGGTAGGGCTATCGATCATCTGCCGCCTTATGCGCGCGCGCATCTCGGCATCGGCCGCACTTTCCAGGTGACAAAGCCGTTTCCGCACCTGACCGTGATCGAGAACGTTGCCGTCGGCGCGCTCTTCGGCTATGGCGGCGGCGAGCGCAACCTGGCAGCGGCACGCGAGCAGGCGCGATCGCTTCTCGATTTCACCGGCCTCGGTCATCGCGCCGACCAGCAAGGCGATCAACTCGGCGGGCCCGATCGCAAGCGCCTCGAACTCGCCAAGGCGCTCGCCCTCAAGCCGAAGCTGCTGTTGCTTGACGAAGTGATGGCGGG
>DATGLO010000207.1:0-3371 GCA_035294105.1 Allostellaceae bacterium | reverse complement strand
CCCGGCGATAAAGTGTCCTCATGGTACGAGAGACCCCATCCTCCCGAATAGGCCGGAGCCGCGCCGCGGATGCGCCGATTCTCATCATGGGCGGCAGCTTCGGCAAGCTGTCGGCGACGTCGATCCTGATGAAATACACGGCGAGGCTTTTCGAGGAGCGCGGCATGGCGCATGAGACCTTGCCGCTCGGCCAGCTCGAGCTGCCGTTCTATCATCCCGATCTTCACGAAAAGGAATGCGCGCCGGCGGAGTTTCTCTTGGAAGCCTTCCGCCGCGCGCGCGCTTTCGTCTGGTGCACGCCGGCCTATCACTATTCGATCAGCGGCGCGTTCAAGAACGCGATCGATTTCCTGGAGCTCACGGCCGACGATGATCCGCCCTATCTCGGCGGACGCTTGGTCGGCCTCATCGCCTCGTCCTCGGGGCCGATCGCGGCGGTCCACGCGATCGGGGCGATGGAGCAGATCGTTCACGCGCTCCGCGGTTATGTCGTGCCGGCGACGGCGCCGATCGGGCCGCTCGCCGGCGCGGTCGATCTCGATGGCGGGCGCATCAAGGACGAGCGCACCAAGCTGAAGCTCGTGCAAATGGTCGATGAGATGCGCGATGCGCTGGCCGCTCGAGAATAAGCAACACGCCTTCCCATCTTCGTCATTCCCGCGAAAGCGGGAATGCAGGGCCAGCGACGTGCGGTTGCCCTGGACTCCCGCATCCGCGGGGGTGACGATGGGAAAAATAACGGCAGCTCTTTGTTTGAGTGCTCTCGTCGCGATGCCGGCGCGGGCCGAGGACAAAATCCGCTTCTCCTATGTCGTGCCGACGATCGACTACACGCCGCTCCTCGTCGCCATCGACAAGGGCTATTTCGCTGAGGAAGGCATTGCCGTTCAACTGGTCCAGGCGCAAGGCGGGATCGCGACGCCGGCGCTGATCTCGGGCGACCTCGACTTCTCGGGCTCGTCCTCGGTCGCGATCAGCGCCGATCTCAAAGGCGCGCATCTGAAAGTGCTCTACACGGGCGAGGATCGCTCGGCCTATCAGCTCTGGGTTCGGCCCGATATTAAGAGTATCGAGCAGATGAAAGGCCAGCAGGTCGGCGTCATCAGCCGCGGCGACACCACCGAGATCAGCTTGCGATACGTGCTGGCGCAACGCCATCTGCCCGAAGATTTCGTGTCGTTCACGCCGCTCGGCGCGACCGCGGCGCGTATCGCCGCACTCACCTCGGGCACCTTCCCCGCGGCGGTGATCGATGGCGGCGAAAGCTCCGATATCGACGCGCTGCAAAAATCCGGCAAGCTCAAGATGCTGATCGACATGCATGAAAGCGTGAAGATGGTGCTGTCCGGCTTTGCCACCTCGGATGCGCTTATCGCCAAGAATCCCGGCCTCGTGTTGCGCACCATGCGCGCGATCTACAAGGGCGTCTCGACGGTGAAGACCGATCCCCAGGCCGCGGTCGATGCCATGGTGAAGCACGGGCTCGACCGGTCGGCCGCCGAATTCTCGGCCGCGCACTATGTGCCCGGCATGCTGGCCTCGGGCAGCGTGCCGCTCGACGTGCAGGAGACCGAGCTGAAGCTGCGCGCCGACATGCTCGGCGTGCCCAAGGACAAAATTCCGCCGGCCAGCGCCGTCTTCGATTACAGCTTCATCCTGAAAGCGGCGCAGCAGCTCAAGGCCGAAGGCTGGAAGCCTATGCCTTGAGCCGCCCTTAGAGCCAACGCGTCAGGAAATCCCAGGTGCCGTTACGCGGGCGCGCGTCCGCGGGCGCGGAGAGGAGGCCGGCGACGCAAAGATCGAGCGCGGCGATGCCGGCGACGGCAGCGATCGCCAGCGAGATATTGCGCGCGGTTTCGCGATTTCTGCGGCGACCGCCGGCCAACATGGCGAGATCGAGAACATCCACCGCGACACGCGCCCACATCGCCGGCGCTGCGAAGCCGGCGAGGGCGGCGATGCCGGCGGCTATCTCGCGCCCGCCGAAGGCGCGGACGATCGTCTCCTTGCCATCGAGGCCGAAGGACTGCGCCAGCCGCCGCGGCGCGATCAGCTCCGCGAGGCCAAGCGCGATCGAGAACACGCCGAGGGCCTGGGCGGCGCCACGGGACAGCACGGGGCGGGCGGGCACGCTCACATGCGGCACCAGAGCGCGGGTCGATTCCATGATCGAGCTGGCAGTCATGGCGGGGACCTCCTCGGGATAGGGGTTGGCGCCGCGAAGATTTGCCGCGGCGGCTCTTCTCTCTGCCTAACTCGGCGAGGGATGTGAAGTTGCGCGGACCCTGTCGCGCCGCTCGCGGGTAGGCCTAAATCCCCATCTCGGCGCGGATCTGCTGGCGGAAGAATTCGATCGGCACCGGTTGGCCCTTGCGCTCGACAAACCAGAAGTCCCAGCCATTGCAGGCGGGCGCGCCCTGCACCTCCGCGGCCACCTGATGGATCGAGCCGCGCGCCTCGGCCGAGATCAGCGAGCCGTCGGGCCGCACCTTCGCCGTCCAGCGTCGCCGCGCATCGAAGAGGACCTCGCCCGGCTGCACGAGACCGCGCTCGATGAGCGTGCCGAACGGCACGCGCGGCGCGTCGTTCCGCTCGGGGGTCGTCTCGATCTCTTCGCCGCTGCCGGGCACGATCCCGGCGATGCGCTCGCGCGCGACGGCGATGTAATCAGGATTCTGCTCGATGCCGATCCAGTTGCGGCCAAG
Source organism: Allostellaceae bacterium (assembly GCA_035294105.1). Classification (GTDB taxonomy): domain Bacteria; phylum Pseudomonadota; class Alphaproteobacteria; order ATCC43930; family CGMCC-115725; genus CAIKMD01. Next base: position 666 of record DATGLO010000207.1, on the reverse strand, counting down.
GCGCCGCGCGACCGCGCCGGTGGTGCCGGTGCCAAAGAAGGGATCGAGCACCGTGTCGCCCGGCTTCGAGGCGGCGATCAGCACGCGATGCAGCAAGGCTTCCGGCTTCTGTGTCGGATGCGCTTTCTTGCCGTCGCGCTTCAACCGCTCGGCGCCGCCGCAGAGGGGGATCAGCCAATCGCTGCGCATCTGCACGCCGTCGTTCAGCGCCTTCATCGCCTGATAGTTGAAAGTGTAGCGCGAGGATTGCGACTTCGCGCACCACAGCAAGGTTTCGTGCGCATTGGTGAAGCGGCGGCCGCGGAAATTCGGCATCGGATTGGTCTTGCGCCAGACGATGTCGTTCAGCACCCAATAGCCGAGGTCCTGGAGGATCGTGCCGACGCGATAGATGTTGTGATAGGAGCCGATGACCCAGAGCGTGCCGTCGGGCTTCAAGACGCGCCGCGCGGCGGCAAGCCAGTCGCGGGTGAAGCGGTCATAGGTCGCGAAATCGGCGAATTTGTCCCAGGTTTCTTCGACGCCGTCGACGCGGCTGTTGTCGGGGCGGTGAAGCTCGCCGGCAAGCTGCAGATTGTAAGGTGGATCGGCGAAGACGAGATCGACCGAGCCTTCGGGCAGCCGCGCCATGGCCGAGATGCAATCGCCGGTAATGATCGAGCCGTC
>DATGLO010000206.1:0-2550 GCA_035294105.1 Allostellaceae bacterium | reverse complement strand
GCCGCGCTCTATGCGCGTTTCCGCTCGCGCGATCCCGAGAGCTTCGCGATGCGCCTCTTATCGGCGATGCGCAAGGGATTTGGCGGCCATGTCGAGCCGAAGGTCGGCGTTGCGGCGGGCGAAGGCAAGAAATAACGATGGCTCTGACCCGCGATCAGCGTGCCGCCCGCCAATCCAATCCGTGCAGCTTCGTGATTTTCGGCGCCTCGGGCGATCTGACGGCGCGGCTATTGGTGCCGGCGCTCTATCGCCTGCGCGTTCAAAAACGCCTGCCCGATGCGTTCGCGATCATCGGGCTTGCGCATTCGCATCGCAGCGACGACGAGTTTCGCCGCGGGCTTAAGCAAGCGCTCGAGCAGCACGCGAACGAGAAGCTCGATCCCGCGGCGGTCGCCTGGCTTCTCGAGCGCAGCAGCTATGTCCAAGGTGAGTTCGAGGACGCGGCGGCGTACGATCGGCTCGACCAGGCGCTCGCGAAGATCGAAGGCGAGCGCCAGATACCGGGCAACCGCGTTTTCTACCTCGCGACGCCGCCGACCGCGTTCGTTCCGATCGTGAAGCGGCTCGGCGAGAAGGGGCTGGCGCGGGAAAAAGATGCAAAAGACGGCTGGCGACGCGTGATCATCGAGAAGCCGTTCGGCACCGACGTGATCTCGGCGCAAGCGTTGAACAGAGAGTTGCTGACGGTTTTCGCCGAATCGCAGATCTACCGTATCGATCATTTCCTCGGCAAGGAAACGGTGCAGAACATTCTCGCCTTGCGCTTCGCCAACGGGATTTTCGAATCGCTTTGGAACCGCGATCGCATCGATCACGTGCAGATCACCGCCGCCGAGACGGTTGCCGTCGAAGGCCGCGGCAAATTCTACGATGCCACCGGCGCGCTGCGCGACATGGTGCCGAACCATCTGTTCCAGATTCTGACCCTCGTTGCGATGGAGCCGCCGACCAGCTTCACCGCCGACGAGGTGCGCGCCGAGAAAGCGAAGGTCTTGCACGCGGTGCATCCGTTCACGAATGAATCGGCTATGCGCGATGCCGTGCGCGGCCAATACGGGCCGGGCACGGTCGGCGGCAAGAATGTCGTTGCGTATCGCCAGGAACCCAACGTGGCGCGCGCCAGCACGACCGAAACCTTCGTCGCGTTGCGGCTGATGATCGATAATTGGCGCTGGGCGGGCGTTCCTTTCTATCTGCGCACAGGCAAGGCGTTGGTCGGACGGCGCACGGAGGTAGCGATCAAGTTCAAGGAGGCCCCGTTCACGCCGTTCCGCGATACGCCGATCGATTCGCTCGGCGAGAATTTCGCGGTCATTCGCATCCAGCCCGACGAAGGCATTGCGCTGCAATTCAACGCTAAGGTGCCGGGACAAGGACTCGCGCTTGCGGGCGTGCGGATGGATTTCAAATATAAGGACTACTTCGAGACCGAGCCGAGCAACGGCTACGAAACCCTGCTTTACGATTGCATGATCGGCGACATGACTCTGTTTCAGCAAGCGGACGAAATCGAGACGGGTTGGCGCATCGTCCAGCCTTTCCTCGACGATTGGCGCGAGGGACCGGCACGCGACCTTGCGATTTATCCGGCGGGCAGCGAAGGTCCGCCGAGCGCCGACGATCTCATGGCCCGGGACGGCCGCCATTGGCGGCGCATCGAAGTGGGCCAGAACCGGCCGTGATGATTCAGGCAAGAGTCGCGATGGCGAACGCATCCCAAACCGAGCGCCATATCCTGCCGGATCCGACCGCAGCGGCGGGTGCCGTCGCCGAGTGGCTGCTGGAGCGAGCGCTCGCGGTTGAGGGCCGGGCGGCGCTGTGCCTCGCCGGCGGCAACACGCCGCGGATGGTCTATGAGATGCTCGCCGACAAGCCGCTCCGCGAGCGCTTCCCCTGGGATCGCGTGCATTGGTTTTTCGGCGACGAGCGCGTCGTGCCGGCAACGAGCCCGCGCAGCAATTACCACATGGTGCGCGAGACGTTGTTCGACCGCGTGCCGATTCCTCCGGCGAACATCCATGCCGTGCCGACCGACGGCGGCGACGCCGAAAAATGCGCAAGGGCCTATGAGACGGTACTGAAGCAGTTCTACGGCTCGGATCGTCTTGCCGCCAACCGTGCGCTTTTCGCGGCGACGTTGCTGGGCGTTGGCGACAACGGCCATACCGCGTCGCTCTTTCCGGGCAGCCCCGTTTTGCACGAACGCAGGCGCTGGGCGGTCGGGCTGAGCGACCCCAGCGTGCCCGAGCCGCGGGTTACGCTGACCATTCCGGTGCTCGAAAGCAGCGGCGAGGTCGCGTTTCTCGTCACCGGCGCCGAAAAACACGCTGTCGTCGCACGGCTCGCCCATGACGATGAGCTTCCCGCCGCGCGGATTCATCCCGCAGGCCGGCTGCGCTGGTTTCTTGATCGGGCGGCCGCCAACAACGGCCGGCGATGAGCGCTCGGCGAGAGTCGCGCCCGGCGAGAGCGCGTCCACGCACCTTGGCCATCGATATCGGCGGCACCCATGTCAAAGCGTCGGTGCTCGATCCCGCGGGCAAGATGCTG
>DATGLO010000205.1:0-5821 GCA_035294105.1 Allostellaceae bacterium | reverse complement strand
GGCTGCTGGGATTGATGTTCGTGCCGGCCTCGACATGGCCCGAGAACATGATGCCGTTCCAGACCGGATGCGGCGGCGGTGCCGGAGCCGCGGGAGCGGCGGATTGATCACTCGGCGCCGCTTGTTGCGCCAGCGCAGGTGACGCCAGCGCCAACCCGGCCAAAAGCGCAATGGCAGCGGCGCCGGTCAGAAAACGGTTGTTCATCGTGCTATCCCCTCTCGTAAGTTCACTGAAAGACGCCCGACCAATCGACGCCCGCCCTCAGCGCCTTTTTTATGTGCAGATTGCCTAGTAATTCGACACATTGGACAGAAATTCCGGTCGACATGGCCCGTCTGCCCTGTCGAGTGCAAATCCTTTGCCAGAAATTCTCGCTCGCGAAACGCGAAAGCGTTTGATCACTTGGCTCTCTGCATTTTTCTCGATGAAATTTTTATGTTTCGCGTTGCGCGAAATCAATGAAGGCCGCGAAGAGACCGCGCTGAATCCCGCATGGTGATGCGGAAAAGCCACAAATTACTTGTCTCGAACGAACCGTAAGCTGCGATAGACGAAGGCCGCCTACTGCGCCATCCTCGGCTCGTTTAGTATGCGCCAACCGCACGCGCCGTGCCGTCGGCCGGAGCGTCGGATGATTCCGGAGGAAGGTGCGAAGCCGTGAAAAAGCTGCTCATCGGATTAGCGATCGTCATCGTGCTCGTCGTCGCGGCGGTACTGATCGTGCCCTCTGTCATCCCGCTCGACACCTACAAGGCGAAAATCATCGCGCTGGTGAAAACCGAAACCGGACGCGATCTCCGTATCGACGGCCCGGTAAAGTTTTCGCTTCTGCCGAGCATCGCTCTCGAAGCCAACGATGTCTCGCTGTCGAACCCGCCCGGCGCCGTCTCGCCGAACATGATCCAGCTGAAGACGCTCGATGTCGATTTGAAGCTGTTCCCCTTGCTCCACGGCGCCGTCGAGATCGCCCGCTTCAAGCTCGTCGACCCGGCGATCGCGCTCGAGGTCGACAAGCAAGGCCGGCCAAGCTGGGTCTTCGCGTCCGAAGCCGCGCCCGCCGCCGGCAACAAGACGCCCGCGGCATCGGCGTCGAGCGGCGGAAGCGCCGGTTTCTCGTCGATCAGCCTCGGCGATGTGAGCATCGTCGATGGCCAGGCGAGCTATCTCGACCAACGGACCGGCGACAAGAAGCTCCTCAGCAATATCAACATGACCTTGTCGCTGCCGAGCGGCGATCAGCCGTTCACCGCCAAAGGCTCGGCGACTTGGAACGACGAGACCGCGACCTTGACGCTCGCGGCCGATAAGCCCGCGACCTTGCAGCGCGGCGGCACCAGCCCCGTGACGATCACCCTCGCCGCAACGCCGATCAATTTCGCCTTCAAGGGCAATGCGACGGGCGCCACGCTGTCGAAACTCGCCGGCGGCATCGATCTTTCGATTCCATCGATTCGCGGTCTCGCCAAATGGCTGGGTGTGCCGTTCGACGCGCCGGGGACCGGCTTCGGTCAGTTCACGCTGTCGGGCCAGCTCGATATGGCGGGACCCAAAATCGCTTTCACCAAAGCGGTTATTGCGCTCGATGCGATCAAAGCGACCGGCGCACTGACGCTCGATTCGAGCGGGTCCAAGCCCGATTTCTCCGGCCACCTCGATGTCGACAAGCTCGATGTCAATCCGTACTTGCCGCCGCAGACCGCCAGCGCCGGCGGCACCACGAGGGCTTCGGGATCGGGCGGCGCGGCGGCGGGAAGCGGCGCGGCGGCACCCGCGAAATCCTCGGGCTGGAGCGACGCGCCGATCGATCTTTCGCCGTTGAAGCTCGCCAACGCCGATTTCGACCTCAGCGCAAATTCGATTCTCTATCGCAAGATCCAGATCGGACGCAGCGCGCTCGCGCTTCATCTGAAAGACGGCAAGTTCGACGCCGATCTCAGTCAGATGGCGCTCTACGACGGCAAGGGCCAGGGCAAGGTGACAGCCGACGGCAGCGGCCAGACGCCCGCCATCGCCGCGAACTTCGATCTGTCGGGCGTCGCGGTGCAGCCGCTGCTGAACGACGCCGCCGGCTTCGATCGGCTGATCGGCAAAGGCAGCCTGAAGGTCGACGTGACCGGCCACGGCAAGAGCGAGCGCGAGATCGTCGGGTCGCTCGGCGGCAAAGGCAGCCTCGATCTCGCCAACGGCAAGATCACCGGCGTCAACCTGATCTCTTTCATGAAGAACACCGCATCGGCCCTGACCGGCGGCAAGGGCGGCGCGAACGAGACCGATTTCGGTTCGTTGACCGGTACCTATACAATCACCAACGGCGTCCTCAAGAACAACGACCTCAGGCTGACCTCGCCGGAAATCCCGATGACCGGCGCGGGCACGGTCGATCTGCCGCTGCAGCAAGTCGATTACAAAGTGACGCCGAGCGTCGCCGGCGTTCTCGCCGTTCCGGTCGACATCACCGGCCCGTGGAGCGATCTCAGCTACCGTCCCGACCTCGCCGGCGTCGGCAAGAGCCTGGCGCAGGATCCGGGCAAGCTGCTCAACGGGCTGCAGTCGGGCGGCGCGAGCGCGGGTTCCGGCGCCAAGAAACTGTTGAACGGGCTTTTCGGCAAGTAGCCGCGGGATAGGATCGTCGCTTCGATGAGCGAAAGCGCGGCGAGCGGCGGCGCGGGGCGGAGCGGCGATGATCCCCTCGTCGCCGAAGCACGCGCGCATCGCGCGGCCGGGCGCTGGCTGCCGGCGATCGCGCAGTATCATCGCGCGGTCGAGCGCTATCCCGGCGATGCGATCCTTTTTTTCGAGTTCGCCGACAGCTATCGCCAGGCCGGCGATTTCGGCCGCGCGATCCACGCCTTCGAGCGGGCGATTGCGCTCGATGCCGATCTGCTCGCGGCCTATCGCGGCGGCGCCGATGCCGCGCTGACGCAAGCGCAGAAAGTCGGCGCGAGCAGCAAGGCGGCGAACGATCTCAAGAAATTCGCCGCGATGTATCTGACCGCGATGGGCCAACGGCAGTTGCGCGGCGGCTCGGGCGATGCCGAAGCGAGCTTCCGCGAGGCGATCGCCCTCGACGGTAAGAGCGCCGCCGCTTATGGCGGGCTGGGCGCATTGCTCGAGGCGAGCGGCCGCTATAGCGAAGCTGAGAAATCGCTGCGGCGCGCGATCGCACTCGATCCGAAGAGCGCCGCCGCGCATGTCACGCTGGGCAACGCGCTGCAATCGCTCGGCCGTTACAAAGAGATGGAGGCCGCCTATCGGCACGCGCTGGCGATCGATCCCAGCCTGCGCGAGGTCCGCGAGAGCCTGCTCTCGGTGCCGCTGGCGCATATGCTTTACGACAGCGAGGTGACGCCGGCCGAAATTTACCGCAAGCATCGCGAATGGGGCGAATGGCTGGTCGGCGAGGCCCGGGAATCCCAGCCGATCGTGCCGCCGTTCCTGAATTCGCGCGATCCCGATCGCCCGCTGCGCGTCGCCTATCTGTCGCCCGACTTCCGCTATCACGCCGTCAGCTTCTTTTTCGAGCCGCTGCTCGCGCATCACGATCCCGCCGCGGTCGAAGCCTATTGCTATGCCGAACTCGAAACGCCGGATTTCGTCACCGCCGCACTGCGGCAGGTCGGCGGCATCTGGCGCAATACGCATGGCGTCAGCGACGAAGGGGTGCGCGCGCAGCTGCGCGAAGATCAGATCGATATCGCCATCGATCTCGCCGGTCATACCGGCCATAGCCGCTTGAGCGCGTTCGCGATCAAGCCGGCGCCGGTGACGGCGACCTGGCTCGGCTATGCGGCGACGACGGGGCTGCCGACAATCGATTGGCGCATTACCGACGCGCGCGCCGATCCGCCCGGTCAGGAGGAATTTCACACCGAAAAGCTGATGCGGCTGGCGGATACATTCTTGTGCTACCGCTTCTACGGCACGGTTACGCCCGAGATCACGCCGCCGCCGGCGCTGGCCCGCGGCGCCGTGACCTTCGGCTCGTTCAACAATCCGATGAAGCTGTCGCCGCCGACGATCGCCGCCTGGGCGCGGATCCTCGAGGCGGTGCCGGGATCGCGGCTGGTGCTCAAATCGCTGCTCTTCGTCGAGCCTTCGCGCCGCGCGCATTTCATCGAGCGCTTCGCCGCTCACGGCATCGCCGGCGACCGGCTGGTGCTGCGCGAGCCCGTGCGCGACATGACGGATCACTTGCGATCCTACGCCGAGATCGACATCGCGCTCGATCCATTCCCCTACAACGGAACGACCACGACCTGCGAGGCAACCTGGATGGGTGTGCCGATGATCAGCCTTATCGGCGATCATCACTGCGCGCGCGTCGGCTTCGACCTGCTGAGCCAGATCGGCATGGCCGAGCTCGCTTTGCCTGACGTCGACGCATACATCGGCAAAGCAATAGCGCTCGCCAACGATACGGCACTGCTCGCGCGACTGAGAAGCGAGCTGCGCGAAAAGATGAGCCGCTCGCCGCTTTGCGATGGGCCACGCTTCGCCCGCGCTTTCGAAGCGGGCCTGCGCCAGATGTGGCATCAATGGTGCGGCTAGACCGCGCCGCGACGGCTGCGACAAAGCGTCCGGATTGAGGGAACGCCATCCGATGCTCACCTCCGTCTTCGAGGAAGCCTCATCGAGCGCGGGAGAGATCGATTGGCGCGACGATGGGTCCTTGTTTCGGCTATGGCGCTGCTGTTGAGCGGCTGCGCCTCCACACAGGCGCAAAATGCCGATTGCGCCCGGCAATCCGTCACGGGGATACGGACGATGCGTTGGGGCTATTACCCCGGCTTCGGCTGCGGCCCGGTGCCGCCGGCGCAAACCGTCTACCCTTAGCGATCGCCGCCTCGCCCGTTAGCGGCATCAGGTTTCCCCGATGTCGCCGGCATGCAATATTGGGGCGGATGGAACGGACGTTCTCAGAAACGCTGCTCGCGTTGGCACAGAAGGGCCTGCGCTATGCGACCGTCATCGATCTCGGTTGCGCCGACGGCCATTTCTTCGTCGACCATTTTTTGATGGGGCTCTTTCAAGAAGCTGTCCCCGTCAATATCGACGCGAATGCGCTTTACGAGAAATCGCTGCGCCAGGTCAAAGACGCCCTCGGCGGCCATTATCGCATCGCCGCCGCTTCGGATACGGCCGGCGAGATCGAGCTGACGACGTCGGTCCACCCCTATTGGAGCTCGTTGCGGCCGCGCGACGATCTCTACTGGGAGCGGATCAACAAGCTGAGCAGCGGCGTGGAACGCGTGCCGGCGTTGCGGCTCGACGATCTTGCCGCGGAGCTCAACCTCGCGCCGCCTTTCTTGCTGAAGCTCGACGTGCAGGGCGCCGAGGTCCAGGCGCTGCGCGGAGCCCGCAAGATGCTCGGCGACACCAGCGTCGTCATCTGCGAAGCCGACATCGCCGATTTCCAGGCCATCAATAGCGAGCTCGTCGCCGCCGGCTTCGATCTTTACGACCTTACCGTCATCCATCGCCTCGCCGATCAATCGCTGGCCTGGTTCTACCCCGTTTATCTCAACAACAAGCTGGCCCATTTGCGGCCGCGCCGCTTCTGGCGCGAATCGAGCAACCAGAACATCATCCAGCAGCAGATCAAGCGGCGGCAGGAGATTCTCGCGAAGATGGCGAAGGTGCTGCCGCAAATTCGCGCGGCACGCGCCGCGCGGAGGCCCGGGTGACCATCGTTGCGCCCGATCAGGCGCAGCGCATTCAGGCGCTGCTCGACGACGGCGTGCGCCAGCAGCAGGCGGAAAATTTCGCCGCCGCCGAGCGCAATTATCGCGCGGTGCTGCAGCTCGATCCCGGCCAGCCGCA
>DATGLO010000204.1:0-2648 GCA_035294105.1 Allostellaceae bacterium | reverse complement strand
TTCCAAGAAGCCGAACCCAGTCCGGTTGCCAAGACCCCGGAAGAAATCGTGCGCATTTTCGATCTGCACGAGCGCTGGCTGAAAAAGCAAGCCGGCGGCATCCGCGCCGACCTCACGTTCCAGGTTCTCTCGGGCGCCAACCTGCAAGGCATCGTGCTGCGCGCGGCGAAGCTGACCGGATGCGATCTGTCTTTCAGCCGCCTCGCCGGCGCCGATTTGCGGCAATGCGATCTTTTCTCGGCCGACCTCCACGGCGCCGATCTGACCGATGCGGATCTGAGCCACGCCGATATGCGCGGCGCCAATCTGCGCGACGCCAAGCTGCGCCGCGCGACGCTCGATGCCGCCGATCTGCGCATGGGCACGCTTCTCGGACCGCAGCGCGGCGGCGCGATGGAAATCCACGGCTCCAGCGCCGGCATCACCGACCTGACCTCGGTGCAGGCCAATGCCAGCGGCATGAAGGGCGCGAAGCTCGACGGCGCGAACCTAACCGCGGTCGATCTGTCGGGCGCCGACCTGACCGGCGCGCGGCTGGTGCGCACCAACATGCAAGGTTCGGTGCTGCGCGGCGCCAATCTCTCCGGCGCCGATCTCAGCAACGCCGCGCTGATCAAGGTCGATCTGTCCGGCGCCGATCTCAGCGACGCCGTGGTCGAGAATGCCAATATGGAAGGCAGCGACTTCACCGGCTCGAAGATCGACGGCGTCGATTTCGCCCGCGCCAGCCTCGCCGATGCGCGCATCACCCTCTCGATCGCGACGCTCGCCGAGGACATCCAACAGATCATCGCCGAGCATCTGCGCTGGGCCGACACGCAAGGCGCCAAAGGCAAGCGCGCCGAGATGAACAAGCGCAACTTCATCCGCATCAATTTCGCCGGCGTCGATCTCTCGGGCGCGAGCCTCACCGAATGCAAATTCGGCAGCGCCGTGTTCAAGAAGGCGCGGCTCGAAATGGCGAACATGCAGGACGCCGACCTCAATCACGCCGAGCTGATCGAAGCCAATATGTGCGGCATCAACCTCGCCAAGGCCGACGTTTCCGATGCCGATCTGACCGGCGCGCAGCTCGGCCCGGTCGAGCTCAGAAAGCCCGACGGTACGCTGTCCGGCCGCTTCTGGCCGTCGAACCTTTCGGGCGCCAATCTCAGAGGCGCAAAGCTCGCCAATGCCGACCTACGCATGGCGAATTTGACCAAGGCCGATCTGACCGGCGCCGATCTCTCGAATGCTGATTTGACCGACGCCAATCTCGGCGGCGCGACGCTCACCGGCGCCAATCTCGACGGCGCCAAGATGTCGGAATAGCAAGCCCTTTTTCACCCCGCGCTTTATCGCCTATGCTGGCTTATCCGCCGGCATGAGGGAGGCGATCCATGAGCGTCGCACGGCACCCGCGTTCCGCCGAGCTTCAAGATGTGCCAATCACCGAGATCGCGCGCCGCTATGTCGCGCGATTCCAGGATCGTATTCCCGACTGGGCCGCCTTCGAGGACGCAAAGATCGAAGGCTATAAGCGCGCGCAGCACCGCTTCATCGGCGCCGGCAGCTCCGGCAAGCATGGCGACATGAACGCGATCCCGCCCAAGAATTTCACGCTCTCGATCATGTATGTCGAGCCCGGCCAGGGAAACGCGGCGCACACCCATGAGGTCGAGGAAGTATTTTTCGTTCTGCGCGGCATGCTCGACGTCTTCATCGAGGACGAGACCGGCGAGCGCGTCGTCACGCGGCTGGGCCCGTGGGACTGCATCTCCTGCCCCGCCGGCGTGATCCATGGCTACATCAACAGCAGCCTCGAGCCGGTCTATTTCCAGGTCATGCTCGGCCGCGCCCAGCCCGAGGCGATGGGCTATGCCGACGAGACACTCTATCGCCGGCGCGAGGCGCACCTCACCGCCGCCGACAAGGGGCGTTAGCCGCGCGGCTGGTCGCGGGCGGCGATCTCGTTCAAGAGCTTCTTCGTCATCGCTTCGCCGAAGGTCTCGAAATCTTCGACCGTCAAGAGGAACGAGCCCGGCCCGCCGGTGACGTTGTCGCGATACCAGTTCGGCAAGCCGCCGGGCGGCTGCGTATGGCCGGAAAAGCCGCCGCCATAAAGCGTCTCGCCGCTGCGGTTGATGATCGCGAGGCCGTTGATGGTGACGCCGGCGGCGAGGGCCGCGCCGCGCGCATCTTCGAGCGGCCGGCCGGCATTGTTGGTGCCGTCGCCCGAGACATCGATAATCTGTCGCTCGGCCTTGACGCCGCTCGCCTTCAGCCGCGCCATCGCGAAATCGAGCGCCGCGCTGATCGAGGTACGGTCGGAGAAGGCGCGCGGCGCGGCCAAGAGCGTGTCGGCAAATCTTTGCGCCGAAGCCTGGTCGCGAACGATCTGCCAGTCGACGATGATTTTTTGATGGTCGTCGCCGGACCATTCGATAAACGTAAGATCGATCGCGCCGTTGGCGCCGGCCTGGATCGCCTTCACCACATCGGGGCTGGCGATCGCCTTGGCATAGCCCTGGCGCTGGAGCTGGAACTCGTCGTTGGTGATGCTGCGCGACACGTCGGCGGCGAGGACGAGGGCGATATCGACCGTCCCCTGGCTTGTTGGCGCCGGCGCCGCTTTTTGCTGTGCGTCAACCGCCGACGCGAGCAAGAGA
>DATGLO010000203.1:0-3972 GCA_035294105.1 Allostellaceae bacterium | reverse complement strand
GAGCCCTCGATGCGGTCATTCATGACAACCGGCGCGCATCGCCTTGTCATGCCGAAGATACTCGACTGGTGCGACGAGGCGTCTGTGGTCCATTGGCCGCAAGACGGCGACAACCTGCCCGATTGGGCGATCGCTGAGGCGAGAATGAGGACCGAGGGGCGTACGTCACGCGTGCGCAATCCATCGCCCGCTCATCAGCGCGGCGAAGCGCTTCCGTCCGACTGAGCCGCGGACGTTAGAACCGATCGCCTCGTCAACGTGAGCGAATGATCGCGAGGGTCCATGCCATCTGCGCCGACCGTGCTTTCGCAATAAATTCCCAGGCAATCCGAGCCCGGCACCGCTTTTGACTTTCGCATGGGCGACACGATGATAAGGTTGGATCAGACCGGGAGAAGAACGATGAAGACGAAAAGCGGCGTCAGCCTGGGCATTTCTTTGCCCTATTCGTTTCCGGAGGCGCGCGTCGATCACGCCTATATCCGCCGCTTCGTGCGCCGCGCCGAAGCTTTGGGCTTCGACGACGGCTGGCTGACCGAGGGCATCCTCAACCCGAACTTCGTGCTCGAGCCGATCGCCTATATCGCGCATCTCGCGGCGCTGACCGAGACGATTCGCTTCGGCATCTCGGTGATCATCCTCAACTATCGCAACCCGATCCAGCTTGCGAAGCAGCTCGCGACCGTCGACCATCTCAGCAACGGCCGGCTCACCGTCGGCTTCGGGCTCGGCGGCGGCACCAGCCTCTACCCCGCCTTCGGCATTGGCGAGAAGCGGCGCGTCGCGCGGTTCGAGGAAGCATTCAAAGTGATGAACGCGCTGTGGACGCAAGAGCGCGTCACCCTCGACGGACAGTTCTGGAAGCTCAGCAACCAGGGCATGCAGCCGCGCCCGTTGCAGAAGCCGCGCATGCCCGTGTTCCTCGGCGGCCATTCGGAGCCGGCGATGCGCCGCGCCATCCGCCTCGCCGACGGCTGGATGGCGGCCGGGTCGACCGGCAACGAGGAATCGCTCGCCGATCTCGCGCGGATGCACACCTATCTCGCGGAAGCCGGCATCGATCCCAAGAAATTCTGGCTGTCCAAGCGCATCTACATCGCGGTCGAAGACGACGCGGCAAAGGCGCGCGAGAAGCTCAACGCCGCGCTCAGCTATCAATATGCGGGACGCGACCAGAGCCATGTCGGCCTCGCCGCGACGCCGTCACAGGCGATCGACTGGCTGAAACGCTTCATCGATGCCGGCGTGAACCACATCCTGCTCAATCCCTGCTACGAGCATGAGAGCCAGATGGAGACTTTGGCCGAGAAGGTCGTGCCGCAGCTTTAGAACATCGCCCGATACGGCGCGCGCTCAGCGCCGACCGTGATGTGGCGGCTCGGCAGCTTCGACTTGTTCCTGCCGGAAGGTGTGCGGGCGTCATCGGACAGTGGGCAGCGCCAACGGCAAGACCGTGACCGTCGGCGCCGTGCCGGAGGACGCGCCGCATCTCGATGTCGCGGTGCGACTTCGCTCGCGCTTTACCGCGCTCAAAGTGCTGCTGCGCCCGGCGCTCGGCTTCGGCGAGGCCTATATGAACGGCGAGATCGCGATGGCGCGCGGCAGCCTCGCCGATCTCTTCGAGATCGCCAACCGCAACCTGCCGCAGCGCGGCCCGCGGCGCCGCGGCGTTCTCGCCAAGCTGGTGCTGGGCGTCCGCCAGCGGCTTCAGCAATGGAACTCGCGCCGCGCCGCGCGCGGCAACGCCTCGCATCATTACGACCGTTCGGAGGCCTTGTTCCGCGGCTTCCTCGATCGCGATCTGCAATATTCCTGCGCCTATTTCCGCGCGCCCGGCATGAGCCTCGATCAGGCGCAGGCGGCGAAGAAGCGGCACATCATGGCAAAGCTGCTGTTGCAGCCGGGGCTCAGCGTCCTCGATATCGGCTGCGGCTGGGGCGGGCTCGCGCTCGATCTCGCCCGCGCCGGCTGCCGCGTCACCGGCATCACGCCGGCGGCGGAGCAGATCGCCCTCGCGCGGCAACGCGCCGCGGCGGCGGGCCTCGACCGCGCGGTGCGCTTCCGCCAGCGCGATTACCGCGAGGTCCTCGGCCCCTTCGACCGCATCGTCTCGGTCGGCATGTTCGAGCATGTCGGCGCGCCGAATTACGCGACCTTCTTCCGCACCGTGGCAAAGCTGCTCGCGCCCGGCGGCATCGCGCTCATCCATGCGATCGGGCGCATGGACGGGCCCGGCCTTACCGATGCGTGGACGCGCAAATACATCTTCCCCGGCGGCTACATCCCGGCTTTATCCGAGGTGCTGCCGGCGGTCGAGCGTGCCGGGCTCTGGGTCACCGATATCGAAATCCTGCGGCTGCATTACGCCGAGACGCTGCGCCAATGGCGCGCGCGTTTCCTCGCCCATGCCGCCGCCGAGCCCGAGCGCTACGACGAACGCTTCCGCCGCATGTGGGAGCTCTATCTCGCCGGCAGCGAGATGGCGTTCCGCCACGGCGGGCTGATGGTGTGGCAGCTCCAGCTCGCGCGCCGCGTCGACGCGGTGCCGGTGACCCGCGATTACATGTTCGACCGCGAGCAGGCCATCGCAGCCGCCGCCGAGTGAGCCGCGCTCATTTGCCGAGCGGCACCACGTAGCGCATGTCGATCATCTTGTTGCCGTCGGCATCGGCGGGCAGCATGCCTTGCGCCTTGAACCACGCGATCTGGTGCAGCACGTCCTTGACGTCGAGCTTGGCGTCGGGATCGTCGTAAGAGATCGCCTGGTCGAGCTGCTCGGTCGATTGGTTCAAGGCCTTCGACATGATGGCGAGCACCGCCGGCGCGTCGGCCATGTCCTTGCGCTTGCCGTCGGGGCTGCTGAACGCGGCGAGGTAATCGCGCGCGCCCTTCTTATACGCGCGCATGAAGGCGTCGATCATCGGCTTCTTGTCGTCGGCGGTCTTGGTCGCCACCATGATGATCGTGTTCTGCCACGGGGTCTCGTCGCCCACCCAGCCGAGGATATGCGCCTTGCCCGTGCTTTGCAGCTTCAGCGCGAAGGTCGAGACCTCGGGCGCGGCATCGACCTGGTTGCCGGCGAGCGCGGTCGCGAGATTCGAGAGGCCTTGCAGCGGCACCATGCGCTGGCCCTTCGGATCGATGTGATATTTCTCGTCGGCAAGCTCGACCTCGTATTGCACCGGCCCGCCGACCTGCACGATGCCGATGACGTGGTTGCCGAGATCCTTATAGGCTTTGAGCCCCTTATCCCAGGCCTGGTTCGAGGCGAGGATCGCCGCGCCCTGCCAGCCGGGCACCTCGCGCCCTTGCCCGCCGATGATCTTGAGCCCGCCCTTGGCCGCGAGGTTGTAGGCGGCGGCGGTCGCCGCGGTAAGGCCGATATCGAGCGCGCCGGCGACGACGCCCTGCGCCACCGATTGCGCCGCGTCCATGCTCACCATCTCGGCCTTGATGTGCTCGGCGGTGAAATAGCCGCGCTCCTGCGCGATATAGAGCGGGCCCGCGGCGGTGACCGGGCCGGTGCCGACCTTCATCGAATAATCTTCCGCATAGGCCGGCGCAACGAGCGCCATCGCCGAGACCAAGCCGAGCGCCGCGATTGCAATGCGAGCCATTCGTTCCTCCCTCACTTAATTCTTCGCGCGCGAGGATAGCTCATCCGATGAGGAGATACACCGCAAGGATGACATAGCCGAAGATCGCGACGCTGGCATGGACGCCGATCGCGATGCCGGGCATGCGCTTGCGCCGGAGATGGAGCCACAGGCCGAGAAGGCCGATCAGCGCCGCGATGAGCAGCAGGATCGCCGCGGAAAGGCCGAAGCTCGCCGTGCCGGTGGCCGCGCCGCGCGCGGGGCCGGTCGCGAGCGCGGCGATCAGCAGGGCGTAGGCGATCGACGCCGCGATACCGTGGAGCCAGGCGAGGACGCGCGGCGGCGGTCGGTTCGGCGCGCGCATCACCTGGATGGC
>DATGLO010000202.1:0-2341 GCA_035294105.1 Allostellaceae bacterium | reverse complement strand
CGATAGAGCCGCTAAGCCGCAAAGGCGACAAGAGACTCTTCGCGCCTTCGTGCCTTGGCGGTGCCCTTTGCTATGATATTGCAAAGGGGATTCGGATGGCCATTACCAAAGTTCTCGATATCGCCTATGTCCGGCTCGCTGCGCCCGATCTCGACCAGCAGGAAGAATTCCTGACCCAGTTCGGCCTCGTCCGGGCGGCGCGCACGCCGGTCGCGCTCTATATGCGCGGCAGCGACCCGCCGCATCATCTCCACGTCACCGAGCTCGGCAAGCCGCGCTTCATCGGCTTTGCTTACGAAGCGGCCGCCGAAAGCGAGCTCGAGAAGCTCACGCGCTTGCCTGGCGCGTCGGCGATCGAGGCGATCGACGAGCCCGGCGGCGGCAAGCGCGTGCGGCTTCGCGATCCGCACGGATTTCAGATCGAGGTCGTCTTCGGCATCGAGAAGCTTGCGCCGCTGCCTCTCCCCGAGAACACCGTCAACACCGCGCATGAGCGCGAGCGGCGGCTCGGCACGCTGACGCGGCTCGGCGCCGGCCCCGTGCCGGTCAAGCGCCTCGGCCACGGCGTTATTGTGAGCACCGATCTCGTAAAAGCGCTCGCCTGGTATCGCGAGACCTTGGGCTTCATCCCGAGCGACGAGATTTTCCGCGACGACGAGCGCAACGTGATCTCGTCCTTCAACCGCATCGATCGGGGCGAGACCTTCGTCGACCATCATGTCTTCTTCTGCATGCAGGGACCGAAAGCGGGCCTCAACCATATCGCCTTCGAAGTCGCGAATTTCGACGCCGTCATGCTGGGCCATGAGCACATGAAGAGCCTCGGCAAGTATCGGCCGATATGGGGGCCGGGCCGGCATATCTATGGCAGCCAGATCTTCGACTATTGGGCCGATCCCTGGGGTCGCGTGCATGAGCACATGACCGACAGCGACCGGCTCAACGCCGCCGCCGAGCCCCATCTCAACCGCGCCGCGCCCGGCGGCAACCGCTCGCAATGGGGCGATTCCATGCCGGCGCATTTCATCAATTACGCGACGCCATAGGAATCCTCGCCCAGGGGAGCGATGTTCTCGATCGTCGCGTCTCGAAGGGTTGTCGCCGCTGCGCTCGCTTTCTAAGCTTGCCGAAAAGCCGGGAGGAGAAAATTAAAGCCATCGTCATCCGTGAATTCGGCGGCCCCGAGGTGATGAAGCTCGAGGAAGTGCCGACGCCCGAGCCGGGTCCGGGTGAAGTCCTCATCGAGGTCGCATCGGTTTCGGTCAACCGCACGCTCGATTGCATCGTCCGCTCCGGGAAATACCCGCGGCCAGTGAAGCTGCCGCATGTCTTGGGCGTCGATCCGACGGGCACAGTCGTCGTGGTCGGCAAGGACGTGACCGACCGCAAGCTCGGCGACCGCGTCGCGATGACCTTGCATTTGAGCAAGCCGGGCGAGCCGCTCAACCTCATCGGCATCGATTGCTGGGGCGGCTATGCGAAATATCTAAAGCTTCCGGCAAAGAACACCTATCTCCTGCCCGACGGCCTCGACTTCCATACCGCGACCGTGGTTGCGCGCCATGCGCCGCTCGCGCACAACATGCTGCGCAACAAGGTGAAGCTGCAATCCGGCGAATGGGTGCTGGTGATGGGCGCGGCCGGCGGTCTCGCCAGCTTCATCGTCCAGATCGCCAAGCATTTGGGCGCGCGCGTCATTGCCGCCGCCGGCACCGATCACCATGTCGAGGTTGCGATGAGCCTCGGCGCCGATCACGGCATCAACTATCGCAAAGCCGACCTGACCGCCGAGGTGCTGAAGCTCACCGGCGGCAAGGGCGCGCAGGTCGTGTGCGAGAATATCGGCGACCCCGAGCTCTTCCCCAAAGCTTTCGCCGCGCTCGCGATGCGCGGCCGTCTCGTCACCGCCGGCGGTCATGGCGGCGGCGTCGTGCCACTGCACATCTTCAATCTCTACGCCAAGAACACGACCATCTACGGCAGCACCGAGCAAACCACCGAAGACATGGTCGAAAGCCTCAAAGCGGCAGCCGAGGGTCACCTCAAGGCGCTGATCGATCAGGTCTTGCCGCTGTCGGAAGCGGTGCGCGCGCATCAAATCGTCGAAGGCCGCGGCGGCACCGGCAAAGTGCTACTCGCGCCCGAGTAGCGGGGAGAACATGAAGGCCATCGTTATTCGCGAATTCGGCGGTCCCGAGGTCATGCGCCTCGAAGAAGTGCCGACGCCCGATCCCGGACCGGGCGAGGTGCTGGTTCAGGTCGCCGCCGTCTCGGTCAATCGCACCCTCGACATCATCGTGCGCTCGGGCAACTACGCCCGGCCCGTGAAGCTGCCGCATGT
>DATGLO010000201.1:0-3541 GCA_035294105.1 Allostellaceae bacterium | reverse complement strand
GCTGGCGCGGCTTCAAGCGGCCGATCTCGTCGCGCAACCTGTCGAATTATGTCGAGGACGAAGTCGTCGATGCGCTGATCGCCGCGGTTCGCGGTGCCTATCCAACGCTCGCGCACCGCTATTACAAGCTCAAGGCGAAATGGTTCGGCGTCGAGGCGATGCCCTATTGGGATCGCAACGCGCCGCTGCCCGAAGAGGACGAACGCAGCTTTACCTGGCCAGAGGCGCGAGACACGGTGCTGAAAGCCTACAGCGCCTTCTCGCCCGATATGGCCGCGGTCGGCAAGCGTTTCTTCGAGCATCGCTGGATCGACGCGCCCGTCAAGGCGAGCAAGGCGCCGGGCGCCTTCGCCCATCCGACGGTGCCGAGCGTCCATCCCTATCTGCTGCTCAATTACCTCGGCAAGCCGCGCGACGTGATGACCCTGGCGCACGAGCTGGGGCACGGCGTGCACCAGGTGCTGGCGGGACCGCAAGGCGCGCTGATGTCGGACACGCCGCTCACCCTCGCCGAAACCGCTTCGGTCTTCGGCGAGATGCTGACCTTCCAGGCGATGCTCAAAGCGGAGACCGATGCCAAGCGGCGCAAGGCGATGCTCGCCGCGAAGGTCGAGGACATGCTCAACACCGTCGTGCGCCAGATTGCCTTCGTCGAATTCGAGCGGCGGCTGCACGACGAACGGCGCCAAGGCGAGCTCACCGCGGAACGCATCGGCGAGCTATGGATGTCGGTGCAAGGCGAAAGCCTCGGGCCCGCGATCCGCTTCGAGGACGAATATCGCTGGTACTGGACGTACATCCCGCACTTCATCCATACACCCTTCTATGTTTACGCCTATGCCTTCGGCGATTGCCTCGTGAACTCGCTCTACGCCGTCTATCAGGGCGCGCAAGAAGGCTTTGCCGCGAAGTATCTCGACATGCTGCGCGCCGGCGGCACCAAGCGCCACAAAGAGCTGCTCGCGCCCTTCGGCCTCGACGCGTCGGACCCCGCTTTCTGGAACAAAGGCCTCTCCATGATCGCCGGCTTCATCGATCAGCTCGAAAAGCTGGGCTGAGGGAGGCCGAGCGATGCCCGACGACGACAGTCTCCCCGGCCGCGTTCGCCGCTATGCGCGGGTCTCTACCGCGATGGGCGGGCTTGCCGCGCGGCTCGCCGGCGAGCGCTATCTCGGCATCGAGATCGATCGGCCGAAACATGCAGCCGAGCTGACGCGCGCGCTCGGCGGCATCAAGGGGCCGCTGATGAAGGTGGCGCAGCTTCTCGCCACCATTCCCAACGCTCTGCCCCAGGAATACGCGCGCGAGCTGGCGAGCCTGCAATCGAACGCGCCGGCGATGGGCTGGCCCTTCGTCAAGCGGCGCATGGCGAGCGAGCTCGGCGCGGATTGGGAGCAGCGATTCAAGAGCTTCGAGCACGAGGCGGCGCGTGCCGCCTCGCTCGGTCAGGTGCATCGCGCCGTCGCCAAGGATGGAACGTCGCTCGCCTGCAAGCTGCAATATCCCGATATGGGCTCGGCGGTCGAAGCCGACCTGTCGCAGCTCAAATTCTTCCTCTCGCTCTACGAGCGCTACGACCGCGCCGTGACGACCGACGAGATTCATGCCGAGATCGGCGAGCGGCTGCGCGAGGAATTGGACTACGAGCGCGAGGCCGCGCATATGCGGCTTTATCGCCTGATGCTCGCCGACGAGAAAGGCGTCACCATCCCCGAGCCGGTGCCGGCGCTCTCGACGGCGCGGCTTCTGACGATGACCTGGATCGAAGGCACGCCGCTGCTCGAAGCGGTGAAGCGGCCGCTCGCCGAGCGCAACGAGATCGCGCGCAACATGTTCCGCGCCTGGTACGTGCCGTTTTATTATTACGGCGTCATTCACGGCGACCCGCATCTCGGCAACTACACCGTGCGCCGCGACAACGGCATCAACCTCCTCGATTTCGGCTGCATCCGCATCTTCCAGGCGAAGTTCGTCAAAGGCGTGATCGATCTCTATCGTGCGCTCGACACCGAGGACCGCGATCTTGCCGTCGCCGCCTATCGCAGCTGGGGCTTCGGCCATCTCACCAACGAGATCATCGACGTATTGAACCGCTGGGCGCGCTTCATCTACGCGCCGCTCTTGGAGGACCGTAAGCGCCGCATCCAAGAACTCGAGGAGGAAGGGTTTTACGGCCGCGATCTGGCCGAAGACGTGCATCGCCAGCTGCGGCGGCTGGGCGGGGTCAAGCCGCCGCGCGAATTCGTGTTCATGGATCGCGCCGCTTTGGGCCTCGGCTCGGTTTTCACCCATCTCAAGGCCGAGGTGAACTGGCACCGGCTGTTCCACGAGCTGATCGAGGACTTCAAGCCCGAAGCGATGGAGCAGCGCCAGGAAAAGGCGCTGGCGGCCGCCGGCGTGCCGCAGGCCAAGCTTGGAAAACCGCGCCGTAAGCGGGGCTGAGCGGCGCGCCCTGCCCTTGCCGCCGCCGGGGCTTGGCTTTAAGAGAAATCGCGGGAAGCAACAGGTCGGGCAAGCCGTTGTCTCGCGGGCGGCGTTTCTGCGCGTTTTGGGAAAGCAATGAGCAAAAGCATTCTGGTGACCGGCGGCGCCGGCTATATCGGCGCTCACGCTTGCAAGGCCTTGGCTAAAGCGGGGTTCGAGCCCATCGCTTACGACAACTTGGTTTACGGCCATAGGGAAGCGGTCCGCTGGGGCCCGCTGGTCGAGGGCGATGTCGGCGATCGCGCGCGGGTCGCCGAGACGATCCGCCGCCACGGCATCGTCGCGGTGATGCACTTTGCCGCCTTCGCCTATGTCGGCGAATCGGTCGAGAAGCCCGAGAAGTATTTCCACAACAACGTCGTCAACACCCTCGCCATGCTCGAGGCGATGCGCGCGACCGGGATCAATAAAATAGTGTTTTCGTCGACCTGCGCGACCTACGGCCTGCCCGAGACGATGCCCATCCGCGAAGACACGCCGCAACGCCCGGTCAATCCTTATGGCGAGACCAAGCTGATGATCGAGCGCGCGCTTTATTGGTACGGCGTCGCGCATGGGCTGCGCTCGGTGGCGCTGCGCTACTTCAACGCCGCCGGTGCCGACCCCGACAGCGAGATCGGCGAAGACCATGAGCCCGAGACGCATCTCATCCCGCTGATTCTCGATGCCGCCGCGGGCAAGCGGTCCCACATCGGCGTCTTCGGCACCGACTATCCGACCGCCGACGGCAGCGCCGTCCGCGACTACATCCACGTGCAGGATCTCGCCGACGCCCATGTGCGCGCGCTGCGCTACCTCGAAGACGGAGGCGAGAGCTGCGCGCTCAATCTCGGCACCGGTCGCGGTCATTCGGTGCGCGAGACGATCGCGGCGGCGCGCGGCGTCACCGGCCGCCCGATCCCGAGCCGCGACAGCCCGCGCCGGCCGGGCGATCCGCCGGTGCTGGTCGCGGATGCGACCCGCGCCAAGGAAAAGCTCGGCTGGGTCCCGGCACTCGGCTCGCTCGATCACATCATCGGCACGGCCTGGGCGTGGCATCAGAAGCGCTTTGCCGGGG
>DATGLO010000200.1:0-6439 GCA_035294105.1 Allostellaceae bacterium | reverse complement strand
GCTCTCGGGCGGCATCATCGCCGACCGCTACAAGCATCCGATGCGCATCGCGACCCTCGCCCTCGCTGCAAGCGGCGTCACCATCCTGATCATCGCCTATGTGAATTTCCCCGCGGCCGCCTTTGTCGTGATGCTGGCGCTGACCGGCTTCCTCAACGGCGTCATCATGCCGTCGCGCGATCTGATCGTGCGCGCCGTGACGCCGCCGGGCGCCTTCGGCGTCGTCTTCGGCTTCGTGACCACCGGCTTCAACGTCTCGGCGGTCGCCTCGCCCTTGCTCTATGGCTGGCTGATGGACACCAACCAGCCGCGGCTGATCTTCATCGCTTCGGCCGCGTTCACCGCACTGTCCTTGCTGATGGCGCGCAGCGCCAAACCGAAGCAAGCCGCGCCAGCCGCCAAAGCGGCCTGAAGCGTCAGGCAGCGCCGCACGTCAGCACGGCCTCGATGACGCGATAAGCGAGCGCGTAGATTTCCCGGTCTTTGCTGCTGCGCGGTCCTGCGACGTTAAGAATCGAGCCGTCGAGGCCGTCGATCCAACCGGTGATTCGTCGGATCGCATCCTCGGGGCTTTCCGCCGCCAAATCGACGTGAAGGCAGGGCTTGCCGAGGCGCCGCGCGATAATCTCGGTCGTTGCCGAACCGCCGCTGAGCGGGCCGCGGGAAAGGATCAGGGTCGCGTCGGAATCGCGCACATTCCATTCCGTCCGCCGCACGAGCTTGCGGCTGGGCGTCTGCTTAACCGGATAGCGCGGATCGATCGGCCCGTCTTCGTTGAAGCGCCCGCGCGGCACCCAGCCGCCGCAGGGAAGGCCGGCCGCGAGCGCGGCATCGAGCGCTGCGAGATCGACGCCGGTCTGGCCGCCCGAGACGATGCGCGCGATCTTCACGGTCGCGCGGCGGCGTAGGATCAGGCGGCGCTGCGGGCGCCGCGCTCCAGGAGCCCGGCTTTCACCAGCGCGGCGCGGATGCGCTCGATCTCGGCGGCCGACAGCTTGGCGAGCGGCGGCCGCACCACGGCGCGCGGCTGCTTGCCGAGCAGCACGAGCGCTTCCTTCATGCGATTATGCATGTCGACGAAAGGATCGGCATAAAAGGCTTCCGCGGTCGGGTAAATGCGGTCGTTGATGCGCCGCGCTTCGGCGAGGTCGTTCGCCTGCACCGCGCGGAAAAGCCGAGCTTGGAGATCGGCAATGACGCTGCCCGAACCCGACAGCAAACCTTTGCAGCCGAGCACGAGCGAGGAAAGCAGCCACGCGCTGTTGGTGCTGAGCACGTTGACCGGCTTGTCGAGGCTCTGCAGCGTGCGGATGTGCTTCTCGTGCAGCGGCACCTGCGGCGTCCAGTCCTTGATGGCGCGGATCGTCGGCACCGCGGCAAAGAGCTTCAGCAGCGTGTCGAGCGGGTAGCCCTGCCCGCCCGCAAGCGGATATTCGAAGACGATGATCGGCAGATCCGAGGCATCGGCGATGCGCTTGAAATGCGCGATCGCCATCTCCGGCCGCTGGCCCAGGGTAAAGGGACCGGGCGGAAACACGAGCAGGGCCGAGGCGCCGCCTTCATGAGCCATGCGCGCGAGCTTTGCCGCTTCGAGGCTGCCCTCGGCATAGATGCCGTTGACGATCGGCAGCTTCGCGCCGATCTCGTCCTGGGTGATCGCGAGCACGCGTTGCTGCTCGTCGAAGCTGCAGGACGCGACCTCGGAGGCATGAGCATTGATCGTGATCGCCGAGATGCCCGGCACCGCGGCGACATCGCTCAAGTGACGGCGGAACGACTTCTCGTCGATCGAGAGATCCTCGTGGAACGGCAGCAGGCAAGCCGGGATGACGCCTTCCGGCACGAACTGGGCAAAGCGGGCCATGGATCGATCTCCTCGCGAACGCCTTTATGCTAGCACGCCGCGCGAGAGGCTCACCAGGGATGCGAATGTTGGAATCGGACCGCTGGATTTCCCATAATGGCGGCGATACGAGGGCTCGAGAGCACATCGAAAGGGAGTTTTGAATGAAGGTACTATTAATGGCCGCGATGCTTGCCGTAGCAGCGTCGGTCGGCGCGCTGGCCAGCAGCGCCGCCGCGGCCGATAGCGGCGCGGACGTTTTCAACAACAATTGCGCGGTCTGCCACTCGACCGATCCCGGCACCAACAAGCTCGGCCCTTCGCTGGCCGGCATCG
This sequence comes from Allostellaceae bacterium, assembly GCA_035294105.1. Lineage (GTDB taxonomy): Bacteria > Pseudomonadota > Alphaproteobacteria > ATCC43930 > CGMCC-115725 > CAIKMD01. The sequence continues at coordinate 4,260 of DATGLO010000200.1, read as the reverse complement.
TCGGCCGCAAATCGGCGAGCCTCGGCGACTATTCCTATTCGCCGGCGATGGCCAAGGCGAATGTCACCTGGGACAAGGCGACACTCGATAAATATCTCACCGATCCGCAGAAGATGGTGCCCGGAACCAAGATGATCTTCCCCGGCATCAAGGATGCGAAGGACCGGAAAGCGCTGATCGACTATCTGGCAACGCTCCAGGGCTAAGCGCGCCAGCGTCCACCGGAGCGGTACGCATCCGCCGCCACATGCGGCGGCCTTCGATCGGAGTGCCGCGGCAGCAACGCCGCCGTTCCGAGCGCGAGCTCGCGCCCGCGCTTCAGCGCGATGCCGAGCGTCAGGCGCGCTCCAGCCCGGCAAACGGCATCGTCTCGATGCCGCGCGCAGCGATAATCGCCGCCGCTTCGGGATCGATCAGCGCCGCGGCTTCATCGCCGCAACGATAGCCGTCCGGCCAAACCGAAGGACGCTCTACGGCAGGGTGAAAATAAATTTCGCTGACGCCCTCGGGCAGCTTCTCGAGATAGCGCCGCACGCGCGCGCCGGTCATCGCGCCGCTGTCGGCGAGGCCGAAGATATGGTCGTTATGGGCGATGCGCGCCTCATCGAGGCGCCGCTGCAGCCGCCGCGCATGCCTCGCCTCCATGAGACCGGCGAGACCGCGCGGGCGATCCGATAGCGGCGGCTCGAGCGGCAGGCGGATCGCGCGAATGCCGAATTCGCCGGCGAGCCGCAACAGTTCCCGGTGGATCGTCGGATGGAGATGGAAATGATGATGCGCGTTCACGTGATCGAGCGCGAGACCGGTGGCACGGAACGCTTCGAGCTGCGCGCGAATCTCGGCCGCGAGCTGGCGGCGCGCCGCCGGCAGGCAGAAGATGCGGACGCCTTGCGCGAAGACGTTGGTCGAGAACCGTCCGTCGCTGCCGACGAGATGAGGAATTTGCTCGGGCGGCAAGACCGGGATGCCGTCCACGAGCACAAGGTGCAAGCCGACGCCGAGCTTCGGCAGGCGCTTGGCGCGCGCCACGGCATCGGCGGCGGCCTCGCCGGTCACCATCAGGCTCGCCGCCGTGAGGATGCCGCGACGATGGCCCTCTTCCACCGCCTCGTTGACGTGGACCGTGAGGCCGAAATCGTCCGCCGTCACAATCAATCGCTTCAAGAACCGCCGCTCGCTCGCGCGCTTTGCAGGGCCCGCGGCTCGAGAGTGCCGCAGGAGGTGATGACGAAATCGCGCGCGCCAGCTTACACGGCTGCCGCGGTAGCTGGCGAGCCAGAATACGGCGAAATCAACGCAATCCCGCATCCTGGCGCGACTTGGGCGTGCTTGCACAGCAGCCCCCGCGCGACTATCTTCTTCGCGATTGCGGAAAGGCAGGCCCTGCGATGGCAAAGAGCAACACGATCCAGATCAAGCTCGTGAGCACGGCGGATACCGGTTACTACTACGTGACCAAGAAAAATCCGCGCGCCAAGACGGAAAAGCTCGAGCTCAAGAAATACGACCCGGTCGCGCGCAAGCACGTCGTTTTCAAGGAAGGCAAGATCAAGTAGCGATGCTCGCGCCGATTGCGGAAAGCCGCTCCTTCGCGAGCGGCTTTTGTTTTTGGGGCCGCCGGAAGAGGCGGATGGCGCCAACCGTAGTCGTGTGTCAATGAATCGGCGAACGGGCCCCGCCGAGGAAGGGCATGGCCGGAGGCTTACGCCGCCGCGCCGTGACGGGTGACGGCGGTGGTCACGTCGACGCCGGGCAAAGCGTCCGCTTCGGCGACACGGATGCAATTGCGGCCGGCATTTTTCGCGACGTAAAGCGCGCCATCGGCCCGCTGCAAGAGCGAGTCGGGCGTCTCGTCGACATCGTGGGTTACGGAAACGCCGATGCTGATGGTGATCGGCAGGCCGACCGGCGGCTCGCCGATCTCGATGGGATGCTCGGCAATGACGCTGCGCAGACGCTCGGCGACGACGAGCGCCACCTGCAACGGCGTCTCGGGCAGGACGACGACGAATTCTTCGCCGCCATAGCGCGCGACGAGATCGAAGCCGCGGACATGGCGCGAGACCCGCGCGGTGACTTCTCGCAACACCGCATCGCCGGCGGCGTGACCATGCGTATCGTTGACCCGCTTGAACCAGTCGACGTCGAACAGCAACAGCGAGGGGCCTTTGGCGCCTTCGCCCACGCGCTCGAGCAGGCCTTCGAGATGGGCCTGGAGATACCGGCGGTTATAGAGGCCGGTGAGGCTGTCGGTGAGCGCGAGCGCCAGGCTCTTCTGGTAATTGTCTTGCAGCTGGTCCTGCAGCCGCTTGCGGCGGATCTGCGTGCGGCAGCGCGCGATCAATTCGTTGCGGTCGAGCGGCCGCACAAGATAGTCGGTCGCGCCGAGATCGAGACCTTTGGCGAGCCGCGGCAGCTCATCTGGATCGGCAATCAGAAGGATCGGCACGAGCCGGCTCGGCTCGTTGGCGCGAAGCTGCGAGACGACGCGCAGCGCGTCGACCTTGCCCGCCATGCTGAGGATCACCAATTCGATCGAGGCATCGCACGACGCGACCAGATCCTCGACGGTCGACGGGCGCACCGTCTCGCCGACCAGGCTGCCGAGCATCTCGGCGATGCGCGACGCGGCAAAAGCGTTCTCTTCCCAGAGCATCACGCGCGCGGGGCTGGTGTTCTCTTGCGGCGATTCTTTCTCGAACAGCGAGTTGAAGCGGCCGCAGATATCTTCGCGATGGCGCCACTCTTCCATCGTGCGGCGCAGGCGCACCAGCGAGCGCACGCGCGCAAAGAGCGCGATGTCGTTGACCGGCTTCGTCAGGAAGTCGTCGGCGCCGGCTTCGAGCCCGCGGACGCGATCCGAAGGCTCGGACAGCGCCGTCACCATCACGACCGGAATGTCCGCCGTGCGCGGATCGGCCTTCAAGCGCTTGCACGTCTCGAAGCCGTCCATGCGCGGCATCATGACGTCGAGCAGGATGAGATCGGGGTGCTCCGTCTGCGCGATTTTCAGCGCGCCGAGGCCGTCATTGGCGCTGAGGACGTTGAAATATTCGCTCGTCAGCTTGGCTTCGAGCACCTTGACGTTCACAGCGACGTCGTCGACAACCAGAATTCGCGCGGACATAAGTGCAGTTCCCTCAGGCGCAGAAGCGCGCCACCGTCTGCAGGAAATTAGCGACCGAAATCGGCTTGGCGATGTAAGCCTCGCAACCGCCCTCGCGAATCTTCTCCTCGTCTCCCTTCATCGCGAACGCGGTCACGGCGATTACCGGGATCGCCTTGAGATCGTCGTCTTCTTTGATCCATTTGGTGACTTCGAGGCCCGAGACTTCCGGCAGCTGGATATCCATCAGGATCAGATCCGGACGATGCTGGCGCGCGAGCTGCAGCGCTTCCATGCCATCCTTCGTCTGCAGGATGTCGTAGCCATGCGCCTCGAGAAGGTCATGGAAGAGCTTCATATTCAAATCATTGTCTTCGACAATGAGTACCCGCTTGGCCATCATCATGTCCTTGCCCCGGCCGCATGCGATCGGGTGCGATGCGGCGGGCGATCTTAAGCACCCAACCGTTAAAAAGAGCACCAACAACGATCCGGCGCGACCGCCGGTGACCGCCGGAATTGCCGGAGAGTTTGGTATCTTTTCTTTAAAGAAGCTTAACAATCGGTTAACGATCCACGAAAGCGCCGCGACAATGCGTCTCGGAATTGACATTGGGGGGACCAAGATCGAGGCCGCCGCTCTCGACGACGACGGCGCGATCAGGCTGCGCCGCCGCCTGCCGACTCCCGCCGGCGACTATGAGGGCATCATTGCGACGGTGAAGTCGCTGGTGGCCGACGCCGAAGCCGCCCTCGGACCGGCGCAAAGCATCGGATTGGGCATTCCGGGCATGGTGTCGCCGGCGACCGGCCTGGTGAAGAATGCCAACTCGACCTGTCTCATCGGGCGCGCCTTCGACCGCGATCTGGCGGCGGCGCTCGGCCGCCCGGTGCGGCTCGCCAACGATGCCAACTGCTTCGCCTTGAGTGAGGCCGTCGACGGCGCAGCCGCGGGCGCGCGCGTCGTCTTCGGGGTGATCCTTGGCACGGGGGTCGGGGGAGGCGTTGTCGTCGACGGGCGCGTTCTTACAGGACCCAATGCCATCGCGGGCGAATGGGGCCACTCGCCCCTGCCCTGGCCGCGCGACGATGAGCGGCCAGGCGCGCGTTGTTATTGCGGCAAGGACGGCTGCATCGAGACGTTTCTCTCGGGT
>DATGLO010000199.1:0-7604 GCA_035294105.1 Allostellaceae bacterium | reverse complement strand
GAGGGCAGCATGCCGAGCGAGCCCGTCAGCATCGCCGCGCAATCGGACAAGAGATCGCCGAAGAGATTGTCGGTGACGATAACGTCGAACTGCTTCGGCGCGCGCACGAGCTGCATCGCGCAGTTATCGGCATACATATGCGAAAGCTCGACGTCCTTATATTCGGTGTCGTGCAGCTTCTGCATTTCCTCGCGCCACAGCACGCCCGATTCCATCACATTGGCCTTTTCGACCGAGCAGACCTTGTTGTTGCGCTTGCGCGCGAGCTCGAAAGCGACGCGGCCGACGCGCACGATCTCGGGCGTCGTATAGACCTGCGTGTTGACGCCGCGGCGCGTGCCGTCGGGCAAAGTGGTGATGCCGCGCGGCTCGCCGAAATAGGTCCCGCCGGTCAACTCGCGAATGATGAGAATGTCGAGGCCCTGGATCACTTCGGGCTTCAAGGTCGAAGCGCCGATCAGCGGCTCGAAGACGAGCGCCGGCCGCAGATTGGCGAAAAGGTCCATGTCCTTGCGCAAGCGCAGCAAGCCGCGCTCGGGCTTTTGCGCGAAAGGCAGGTTGTCCCATTTCGGGCCGCCGACCGCGCCGAAAAGCACGGCGTCGCTTTCCATCGCGCGCTTCATCGTCTCTTCGGCGAGCGGCGTGCCGTATTTATCGAAAGCGGCGCCGCCGACCAGGTCTTCCGTCACGTCGAAGCTGGCGATGCGCTTCTTGTCGAACCATTCGACGACGCGATTGACCTGGCGCATCACCTCGGGGCCGATGCCGTCGCCGGGCAGCGAGAGAATTTTACGATTGGCCGGCATTCTTTTTTTCCGTCTAAAGCCAGGGCTGGCTCAGCCGTTGCTTCTGCTCGTAAGCGGCGATCTGCGCTTCTTTCTTCAAGGTGAGACCGATATCGTCGAGCCCGTTCAAAAGGCAATCCTTGAGGAAAGGATCGATGTCGAATTTGACGGTACCGCCGTCGGGGCGCGTAATCGTCTGCGCCGCGAGATCGACGGTGAGGCGAGCATTGGCGCCCTTCTTCGCGTCGTCCATCAGCTCGTTGACGATTTGCTGCGGCAGCTTGATCAGCAGCATGCCGTTCTTGAAGCTGTTGCTATAGAAGATATCGGCAAAGGACGAGGCGATGACGCAGCGGATGCCGAAATCCATCAGCGCCCAGGGCGCGTGCTCGCGCGACGAGCCGCAGCCGAAATTCTCGCCGGCAACGAGGATCTTCGCCTGGCGATAAGCGGGCTGGTTGAGGACGAAATCGGGGTTTTCACTCCCATCCGCGCGATAGCGCAATTCTTCGAACAATGCCTTGCCCAAACCGGTGCGCTCGACGGTCTTCAGATGCTGTTTCGGGATGATCTTGTCGGTATCGACATTAATCATCGGCAACGGCGCGGCAACGCCCGTCAGGGTGGTGAATTTGTCCATGAAATGCCTCGCTTTTCGCGGGCTTTCTTAGGGGAGCGGGCAGCGTTAGGCAAGCGTAAGGAGGCTTACGAGGCTTGCTTTGGCGCCGCCGCCGCCACACATAGCTGTCATGAGCGACGGCGACAAAGACGCAAATGCTCGACATCCTGAAGCCGAGATCATCCCGCCGGGCGCCGACCCCGCCGCGCGCTGGCAAGATTCGCGCGGCCGGCAGGGGCCTTTTTCGGGCCGCGACCGGATGTGGGTCTGGAGCAACGATCTCCGCTATCGCGGCCTGCCCTACGGGCGGCCCGGACCGCTCGGCATGCTGGCGATTTTCGCTGCGCTGGCGGCGCTGGGCGCGATCGGCTTTTTCGTCTTCCTCGGCGCAGTGGCGATCACCCTGCCCCTCATCGCCGCGCTGATGGTGGCCGGCATCGTCGGCGGCGTGTTGCGCCGGCTCTAGCCGGCCCCCTCACCCGACCGTGATGGCGCCGCGGCTGGCGGCGCCTTCGTCGCCGCCGGTAGAATGAGCGCAAAGACGCGCATTCAAAGGGAGGACATCATGACTCGTTTGGCGAAATCGCTTTGCCTTGCTTTGGCCTTCGCGGGGCTGCTCGCCACGCGCGCCACGGCAATCGATATCGACAAGGAATGGTCGGGGCTGCAGATGCCGCCGCCGCCGACACTGAAGCCGGTCACCGTCGACAGCAAGACGACGGCGCTGCTGTTGTTCGACTTCATGACGCAGAATTGCAACAAGGATGCGCGACCGCGCTGCCTGACGGTTATTCCGATCGTCAAGAAGCTGGACGACGAGGCGCGCGCCAAAGGAATGCTCGTCGCCTACACCTTCCCCGGCGGCGGCACGGTCGTCGACCAGAGCATCGCGCCCAAAGACCCAAGCGAGGTCGTCGATCAGAAACAGGGCGGTGCGGACAAATTCCTCGGCAGCGATCTCGATCAGCGTCTCAAGGACCACGGCATCAAGACGGTGATCCTTTGCGGCAACTCCGCCCAGGGCGTCGGCATCGGCACCGGCAGCGAGGCCGCACAGCGCGGCTATAATGTGATCTATCCCGTCGATTGCTCGCCCGCGGAAAGCGCGTTCCGCGAAGCCTATGCCGCCTATCACCTCGGCGGCGGCGGCCCGCCCGTCACCACGAAATGGGTGACGGTGACGCGCAGCGACATGATCACGTTCCAGTAAGTACACAATGCGTCATCGCAAGCGAAGCGAAGCAATCCAGAGGCATCACGTCAGGCCCTGGATTGCTTCGTCGGCCCTGTGGGCCTTCTCGCGATGACGCTCTGAGCGACTAGCCAAAATCCCGCACATCGGCGAGCTTGCCCGTAACGGCGGCGGCGGCCGCCATCGCGGGGCTCATCAGATGCGTGCGGCCGCCGCGGCCTTGCCGGCCCTCGAAATTGCGATTCGAGGTCGAGGCGCAGCGCTCGCCCGGCTCGAGCTTGTCGGCATTCATCGCAAGACACATCGAGCAACCGGGCTCGCGCCATTCGAAGCCGGCCTCGATAAAGATCTTATCGAGCCCTTCCTGCTCGGCCTGTTCTTTGACGAGGCCCGAGCCCGGCACGACCAAGGCGTTGACGCCGGCCGCAACCTTGCGGCCTTTCGCCACCGCCGCCGCGGCGCGCAGATCCTCGATGCGGCCATTGGTGCAAGAGCCGATGAAGGCGCGCTGGATCGTCACCTCTTTGAGCGGCGTGCCGGGTTTGAGGCCCATGTATTCGAGCGAGCGCAGCATCGCCTCGCGCTTGAGCTCGTCCTTCTCGTCATGGGGATTCGGCACGATGCCGGTGATCGGCAGCACATCTTGCGGGCTGGTGCCCCAGGTGACTTGCGGGATGATCTTGCCCGCGTCGAGCTTTACTTCCGTGTCGTAGCGCGCGCCCGGATCGGAGGGCAGCGTCTTCCAGAAGCTGAGCGCCTGCTCCCATGCCGCGCCTTTCGGCGCCATCGGCCGGCCCTTCAAATACTCGTAAGTCGTCTCGTCGGGCGCGACGAGGCCGGCGCGCGCGCCGCCTTCGATCGACATGTTGCAGACCGTCATGCGGCCTTCCATCGACAGCTTGCGAATCGCCGAGCCGGCATATTCGATGACATGGCCGGTGCCGCCCGCGGTGCCGATATGGCCGATGATGCCGAGGATCAGGTCCTTGGCGGTAACGCCGAACGGCAGATCGCCGTCGACCTGGACCAGCATGTTCTTGGCGTGACGCTGGATCAACGTTTGCGTCGCCAGCACGTGCTCGACCTCCGACGTGCCGATGCCGAAAGCGAGCGCGCCGAAAGCGCCGTGGGTCGCGGTATGGCTGTCGCCGCAGACGATGGTCATGCCCGGCTGGGTCATGCCCTGCTCGGGGCCGATGATATGGACGATGCCTTGCCGGATATCGTCCATCCCGAAATAGGGGATGCCGAATTCCTTGACGTTGCGCTCCAAGGTCTCGACCTGGAAGCGCGATTCCGGCTCTTGGATGCCGTGCGAGCGATCGGTGGTCGGCACGTTGTGGTCGACGGTCGCGAGATTGGCCTTGGGGTTGCGCACCCTGCGGCCGGATGCGCGCAAGCCGGCGAAAGCCTGCGGGCTCGTCACCTCATGAACGAGATGGCGATCGATATAGAGCAGGCACGTGCCGTCCGGTTGCTGGTCGACCAGATGGCTGTCCCAAATTTTATCGAAGAGCGTGCGCGGACCGGGCATGGCTCAGGACGCCTGTTCTTCCGTGCCGGTCTCCGGCACCGCCGTTGCCGCCGCCGCGGTATCGCGGCCGCGTTCGGTGATGCGCGCCGCCTTGCCGCGCAGCGAACGCAAATAATAGAGCTTCGCGCGCCGCACCGCGCCGCGCCGCACCACCTCGATCGCCGTAATGCGCGGCGAATAGAGCGGGAAGATGCGTTCGACCCCTTCGCCATAAGAAATCTTGCGCAGGGTAAAATTCGAGTTCACGCCCGAATTCTTGCGCGCGATGCACACGCCCTCGAAGGCCTGAATGCGCTCACGCTCGCCTTCGACGACCTTGACGCTGACGCGCAGCGTGTCGCCCGGCCGGAATTCCGGCGTCGGCCGCAAGGCGGCCAGTTTCTTGATCTCTTCTTGTTCGAGCGTTTGCAGCAGGTTCATCTTTCTCTCCAACCTAGATTAGTGACCGCGTTTAGGAACGCCCCGAGCGGTCGATATAGCGTTGCCAGAGATCGGGCCGGCGCTCCCGCGTCACCCGCTCTGCTTCGGCGATCCGCCAGCGGCGGATGTTCTCGTGATGGCCCGAGAGCAAAATCTCGGGCACGGCGCGGCCCTGCCATTCTTGCGGCCGCGTGTAATGCGGATATTCGAGCAGCCCTTGCTGGAAGCTCTCTTCGTCGAGCGTCGCCGCATCGCCGACGACGCCGGGCAACAGGCGAATGCACGCATCCAAGAGCGCGATCGCCGCCGGCTCGCCGCCCGACAAGACGAAATCGCCGAGGCTCAGCTCTTCGATCCGATGCGCGTCGATCACGCGCTGGTCGATGCCTTCGAACCGGCCGCAGAGAAGCCTCACGCCCGGACCCGCCGCGAGCGCCGTGACGCGCGCCTGATCGAGGCGCGGGCCGCGCGGCGAAAGACAGATGGTTGGGCCGGCCGCCGCCGTCTCGTTGAGCGCGCGATCGATCACATCGGGACGCATCACCATGCCCGGTCCGCCGCCGAACGGCGCGTCGTCGACGGTGCGATGCCTGTCCTGGGTGAAATCGCGGAGATCGATCGCGTCGAGCTTCCAGATACCCTCGGCAAGCGCCTTGCCGGCGAGCGAATGCGCGAGCGGCCCCGGGAACATCTCGGGGAAGATCGTCAGCACGGTCGCGGTCCAGGCCATCGCTTAGCCCTCGCCTTCTTCTTCGTCGCGCTTCGGCGCATCGAGCAGACCTTCCGGCGGCGCGATAACGACGCGTTTCTCCGCGATGTCGACGACCGGCACGGCGGCGCCGGTGAACGGCACGACCACGGTCTTGCCCGCTTCATCCTCGATCTCGAGGCTGGCGCCGGCGCCGAAATCATTGACCGCGCGCACCGTGCCGAACCGCGTGCCGTCTTCCATCATCGCCGCGAGCCCGATCAGATCGGCCTCGTAGAACTCGTCATCCTCGGGCGGCGGCAAGGCTTCGCGCGACACGTAAAGCCGCAAGCCTTTCAGCCGCTCGGCGGCGTTGCGATCGTCGACACCTTTGATCCGCGCCAAGAGCACGCCCTTTTGCGCGCCGACGAGATCGAGATCGAACAACCGCGCGCCGCTTTCGTCGGATAGCGGACCGTAAGAGGCGATGTCTTCGGGATCGGCGGTGAAGCTCTTCACCCGCACCCATCCTTTGATGCCGTGAACGCCGGTGATGATGCCGAGACAGATGCGCGCGGAGTCGGGACGCGCCCTCTCGCCCCGACCCTCTCCCCGGCGGGGAGCGGGAGGGACCCGGCGCGAAGCGACGGGAGGGTGAGGGGGATGCATCATCATCTCGCGCGATCGCTATGGGATCAGGCGCTCGGCGCGGCCGCCGGCGGCTCGGCGGCAGCCGCTGCGGCGGCGGCTTCGGCGGCCTTGGCGCGCTCTTGCGCCTTGGTCTTCGGCGCCGATTTTTTCGGCGTCTCGTTGTAAGAGGGCTTCGGCCGCACGCCGGCATCGCCAAGGAAGCGCGCGACGCGATCGCTCGGCAGCGCGCCGGCTTTCAACCAATGCTCGATGCGCTCGGTCTTGAGCGTCACCCGCTCGGGATGGCCTTTATCGAGCATCGGATTGTAGGTGCCGAGCTTCTCGATGAAGCGGCCGTCGCGCGGGCTGCGCGAATCCGCGACCACGATCGAATAGAACGGACGCTTCTTGGCGCCGCCGCGCGACATGCGAATTTTAAGGCCCATGAATTCTCCTTGTCTCGATAACCCTGGTGATCATTCCGCTTGATGGCATACCGCTTCGAGACGATGCCCGTTGGGATCGATAACGAAGGCGGCGTAATAAGAGGCGTGATACTGCGGCCGTAGCCCCGGCGCGCCATTGTCGCGTGCGCCCGCCGTCAGCACCGCTTTATAGAAGGCGTCGACGGCAGCCCGGTCGGGCGCGCGGAAACAGATGTGTCCATTGAGCGCCGAGCCTTGCGGCTCGGCGCCGATCCAGAAAGGAAGCGCTTGCTCGGCGAGCGGATGCGGCTCGGCTGAGCCGTAGCCCGAGATGTCCTCGCGATCGAAGCCGCGCCGATAGCCGAGCGGCGCGAGAATCGCGTCGTAGAAAGCGCGGCTCGCCGCGAGATCGCGCACACCCAGGGAGGGATGATCGATCATGCCGCCGCTCATCGCCCGAGCCCGCGGCCGCCGCCCGGCAGCAGTGCCTGGACCCCATGCCGCTGCAGACCTTTTTTGCCGAGCTTGTTCATGCGCTTCATCATGTCGGCCATGTCCTGATACTGTTTCAGGAGCCGATTAATCTCGGGAACCGTGGTGCCCGAGCCCGCGGCGATGCGGCGCCGGCGCGAGCCGTCGAGCAACTTGGGATTGCGCCGTTCTTTTGCCGTCATCGACGAGATGATCGCTTCCTGACGCTTCAGGATTTTCTCGTCGATATTGGCCTCTTCGAGCTGCTTCTTGACCTTGCCGATGCCGGGCAGCATTCCCAAGACGCCGCCCATGCCGCCCATCTTGCGCAGCTGCCTCAACTGGCTGGCGAGATCGTCCATGTCGAAGCTGCCCTTTTGCAGCTTCTTCGCGAGCTTTTCCGCTTCCTCGCGATCGATCGTCTCGGCGGCTTTCTCGACGAGGCCGACGACGTCGCCCATGCCGAGGATGCGGCCGGCGATGCGGTCGGCATGGAACGCCTCGATCGCGTCCAATTTCTCGCCGGTGCCGACGAATTTGATCGGCTTTCCCGTGACCGCGCGCATCGACAGCGCGGCGCCGCCGCGCGCATCGCCGTCGATGCGCGTCAGCACGATGCCGGTGATGCCGACGCGCTCGGCAAAGCTCTTGGCGAGATTGACCGCGTCCTGACCGGTGAGCGCGTCGGCGACGAGCAGCGTCTCGGTCGGCTGCGTCGCATCGCGCACGGCAGCGACTTCCTGCATCAGCGCTTCATCGATGTGGAGCCGGCCGGCGGTATCGAGAATCACCACGTCGTAGCCTTCGCGCCGACCGGTATCGAGGGCGCGCTTAGCGATG
>DATGLO010000198.1:0-5876 GCA_035294105.1 Allostellaceae bacterium | reverse complement strand
ACGCCCATCGCCGCTAGGATCGACGCCGTGCCATAGGGCGCGAGGATGAGATCGACCTTGTCGGCCGTGATCAGCTTTTCATAAAGCGTGCGCGAGACGTCGGGCTTCGATTGATCGTCGTAGAGGGTGTATTTGACCGGCCGGCCGAGCAGCCCGCCGTTCTTGTTGAGCCGGTCGACGTAGTACTCGCTGACGATCTTGTGAACGAGGCCGGTCTGGGCGAAGGGGCCCGTGAGCGCCAACGCCTGGCCGATCGTGATCGGCTTGCCCGCCGGCTCGGCAGCGAAGACAGGTCGCGCCGCGGCCAGGGCGGCAACGCCGCCGATGCCGGCAACAACCTGACGGCGCGAAACAATAGACGTCTTCCTGGTCATCGATCCCTCCCTGAATTACCCGCGCGCTGTAGCCTTTCTTCGCGTCGGGCTGGTCGCATCGGCCATCTTAGCCAGAAGGCCGGGCTTAAAGGCAAGAATTTCGCGCGGCTGCATGGGCGCCGGGTGGGCCCGGCGCCCTTCGCCCTTATTTCTTCTTTGCCACGACCTTGGTGATAAGGCTGCCGATCGCCGGCGACTTCATCTCGACGGTATCGCCGGGCTTTAGGAAGCGCTCGGGCGCCGAGGTCTTGTCGGGCAGCAACGCGCTCGAATCCGCCGCCGTTCCTGCCGCGGTGCCGCCGCTGATGATGTCGCCCGGGAAGAGCGAGAAATCGCGCGACAGGTATTCGAGATATTCGCCGAAGCTGAACACCATGTCCTTGGTGCTGTAATGCTGACGCCGCTCGCCATTGACGAGGGTCTCGATCCAGGTGTCGGTCGGATCGGTCTCGCCGACGGCAATGCAGGGCCCGAGCGAAGTCGAGCCGTCGAAATTCTTGGGGAAAGCGAAATTGAGCGACCCGCCCGAGGCCTCGCGCGGCGCGCGGATGCTCCAATCGGCAAGCATGGTCACGCCCCAGACGTAGTCCTTCAGCTGCGACGGCTTCAAATCGACGCCGCGCTTGCCGAGGACGACCGCGATCTCGCCTTCATAATCGAGGCGGTTGCAGCGCTCGGGATAGGCGAGCTCGCCATTCGGCCCGAGGAATTCGCGCTGCATCTTCCAGAAGCCCCAAAAGCCGCCTTTGCGGATCTCGGCGGCGGGATCGCCTTCATAGGGCTTGCCGCGCATCTTCACGGCCATCGCCGCGGCGTGATCGGCGAAATTGCCGCCGGCGCAGGCGGTGCGCGCATTGTCGGGCCGGGGCGCGTGGATCTTCATCATCGGATCGGATAGCGGCCGCACGATGCGCTCGCCGTTGGGGCCGAGCTTCGTCTGCGCCTGGCCAAAGAGATGATCCAGCGCCTTCTGCGTCGTATCGATGGCACGCTGACCGCCTTCGATGAGGCGCAAGAGGTTCGACGGCGCCACGCCTTCGGCCATTTCGAGCGCATTCGCTTCGTTCTGCTTCTCGCGCAGATATTTGGCGACGGCATAGGACAGATCGACGACGTTGCCGTCATGCAGCACGCCGGTACGTTTGTGGGGACCGAAGACGACGATTTTCATGGTAGCCTCTTCTTGAGAATGGATGACGAAGGGTTACGTGCGCTCGATCGTTGAGGATAGACGGCAGATCGCGCTGACCGGCGCGACGGCGGCAGCACCGGCACGGCCGGCTCCTTTGGGGAAATTGCGCCCGATACCGGGTTTGCGGCCGCGTTTCGCCATGCGTCACTCCCTTGCCCGCAGCCGGATCGGCCGTGGCGCGTTGTTCTTTGCGAAGTCTCCCGCCGCCCAGCGGGGGAGTCAAGGAAGGGAGCGCCAGCCGCTCAGAATACGAGGCGGCCGCCGACGATCGCCAGCACGGCCGCCAAGGTGAAGCGCAGCGCCGCGTCCGGCACGCGCACGGCAACATAGCTGCCGATGACAATACCGGGGATCGAGCCGACCAGCAGCGAGCCGAGGATATGGGCGTCGATCGAGCCCATGATCCAGTGGCCGGCACCGGCGGCAAGGGTCAGCGGCACCGCATGCGCGATATCGGAGCCGACGATGCGCGCCGTCGGCAGGCGGGGATAGAGCAAGAGCAGAAACGTAACCCCGATGGCGCCGGCACCGACCGAGGAGATCGACACCAGAACGCCGAGCGCCGCGCCGGTGACGATCGTCAGCACGGCCGTCCGACGGTTGCTGAGCTCGCCGACGCGTCGGCTGTACCAGGCGAGAAGCCGACTGCGAAAAACCAGCGCGACCGAAGTTGCGAGCAGCGCGACGCTTAGAACGCAAGTGATGAAGTGCTCGGCCGGGCCGCTCGTTAAATCGACGCGTGAAAGAACAAAGAGGGTCACGATTGTCAGCGGCACGCTGCCGGTGGCGAGGCGGCCGACCACGCGCCAATCGATGCTGCCGGTAAAGCCGTGCACGATCGTGCCGCAGGTCTTGGTCGCGGCGGCGTAAAGGAGATCGGTGCCGACCGCTGTAGCCGGGTGAATGCCGAATAGAAGGATGAGGATCGGGGTCATCAATGACCCGCCGCCGACGCCCGTCATCCCGACGAGCAAGCCGACAGCCAAACCGGAAAGCGCGTAAAGCCAGTCGATGGCATGAAGGAGACTCATTTCTGGACTCTCCATCGCTGCCGAGAGCGTCGCGGTTCGGTAACCATCCTTCCCTCCGGGCGATTATATGCCGGCTGCAAAGCCGATCGTATCGGGCGCCGCCGGCTCATCTTCGGGCCGCGCGATCATCCCAGCGGCCACGGTCGCGTTGGTGTCGGCGTCGATGAGGATAAAAGCGCCGGTCGCGCGGTTGTCGTCATAGGCGTCGAACGCCAGCGGCTGCGCCAGCGCGATCTTCACCTCGGCGATATCGTTGCATTTGAGCGTCTCGGGCGCCGGCTCGGTCGCGAGGGTCGCGACGTCGAGACGATGGACGATCTCGGCGATGCGCGCCGCGACAGTACGGGTCCCGCATTTGACGAGATAACGCGCCGCCGGCGTAAAGGTCTCGTCCGCGAACCAGCAAATCGTCGCGGTGAATTTGCGGTCGACCCGCGCCGGCAAAAGCGGCGCTGCAAGCATGTCGCCGCGGCCGATATCGATCTCGTCTTCGACCTCGATCGCGAGCGACTTGCCGGGCTCGGCGTGGTCGAGCGGCCCGTCGAAGGTCGAGATTGCGTGGATGCGCGTCACTCGGCCATCGGGCAGGATCGCGACCTCGTCGCCCACGCGCACGCGCCCCGACTCAACGCGGCCGAGATACTGCCGCGTCTGCTCGCCGTCGGCCCGGGGAACGCGGCGCACGAGCTGAACGGGGAAGCGGAACGGCGCGTGATGGGTGAGAATCGCTGGCGGCAGCGTCTCGAGCAGCGCCAAGAGCGGCTTGCCCCCGTACCACGGCATGCGCGCGCTGCCATGGACGACATTGTCGCCGAATTTCGCCGAGATCGGCACGATATAGAAGCGCTCGGCGCCGATCGCCTTGGTGAAATCCTCGACCGAACGGGCGATCTGCGCATAGGCTTTCTGCGCGAAATCGACCAAGTCCATCTTGTTCACGGCGATAACGAGATGCGCGACGCCGAGAAGATGGCTGAGATAAAGGTGGCGCCGCGTCTGCAAGCTCATGCCGCGCCGAGCATCGACGAGGATCACGGCGGCATCGGCGGTGCTCGCGCCCGTCACCATGTTGCGCGTGTACTGCTCGTGACCCGGCGTGTCGGCGATGATGAACTTGCGCTGCGGCGTCGCGAAATAGCTGTAGGCAACGTCGATGGTGATGCCTTGCTCGCGCTCGATGGTGAGCCCGTCCATCAGCAGCGACAGGTCAATTTCGGTCTCGCCCTTGCGCCGCGCCGCGCGCTCGAGCGCTTCGATGCGATCGCTCGTCACCGAATTCGAATCGTAGAGCATGCGTCCGATGAGCGAGCTCTTGCCGTCGTCGACACTGCCGGCGGTCGAGAAACGCAGCACACCGATATCGGCCTCGGCCGTTTTCACCGCGAGGTCGGCCATCAGAAATATCCCACGCGCTTGCGTTCTTCCATCGAGGCGTCCGAAATCTGATCGTCGAGCCGGGTCGCGCCGCGCTCGCTAAGCGACGCCGTGAGAGTCTCGGCGACGATCTGCTCGACCGTCGCGGCATTCGATTCGACCGGCAGCGTGCAGGAGATATCGCCGACGGTGCGGAAGCGCACGATGCGCGTTTCGATCGCGTCGTCGTCATTGAGCGGCACGAGATCAGAGACCGGCAGAAGGATATTGCCGCGCACCGCCACGGGACGCTCGTGGGCGTAATAGAGGCTGGGCAGCGCCAGGCGCTCGCGCTCGATGTATCGCCACACGTCGATCTCGGTCCAATTCGACAAGGGGAAGACGCGCATATGCTCGCCCTTGTCCAGCCGCCCGTTATAGAGGCTCCAGAGTTCGGGCCGCTGATGGCGCGGATCCCATTGGCCAAAGGAATTGCGGAAGGAAAAGATGCGCTCCTTGGCGCGCGCCTTTTCTTCGTCGCGCCGCGCGCCGCCGATGCACGCATCGAAACCGAATTCGTTGATCGCATCGAGCAGAGTCACCGTCTGCATCGCGTTGCGGCTTTGATTTGCATTCTTGACGCGGATGCGGCCGCGATCGATCGAATCCTGCACCTTGCGCACGATCAGCCGCTCGCCCAATTGCTGCGCGATACGGTCGCGGAACTCGATCACCTCGGGAAAATTCTGGCCGGTATCGACGTGCAGCAGCGGGAACGGGAACTTGCCCGGGCGGAAAGCCTTTTCGGCGAGCCGCAACAGCACCGTCGAATCCTTGCCGCCCGAGAAGAGCAGCGCGGGATTTGCGAACTCGGCCGCCGCCTCGCGCAGGATATAGATCGCCTCGCTCTCGAGATGGTCGAGCTGTTGCGCGGCAGACGGCGCGGGCGCCCCGGTGGTCGCCGTCGGCAGCGGAACGATATCCGTACTATCCATGTGCTTTACTGTCTTGTCGCTGATGCGGATGGAGGCCGCATTCGTTGAATTCGGGATTTTCCCACCACCAACGCCCGGCGCGGATGTCTTCGCCCGGCCGGATGGCGCGGGTGCAAGGTGCGCAACCGATGCTCGGATAGCCCTGAGCGTGGAGCGCGTTTACCGGCACGTCGCGGGCGCGCACGTAGTCCCACACGTCTTCCTCGGACCAGGCGGCCAGCGGATTGAACTTTTCGAGTCCGTGCTCGGCATCCCATTCTTTGAACGCGATCTCGCTACGGGCCGCCGATTGGCCGCGGCGCAGACCGGTCACCCACGACTTCTTGCCGGCAAGCGCGCGCTGCAAAGGCTTCACCTTGCGCAAATGGCAGCATTCCTGGCGTAGAGCCACGCTGTCATAGAAGCCGTTCGGGCCATTCACCGCAATATAGCGTTCGACATCCGCACTTTCCGGGGCAAAGACCGCAATCGGCACGCCATACCGGGCCCGCGCGAGCTGCAAGAGATCGTAGGTTTCCTGCGGCAGACGGCCGGTATCGAGGGTGAAGACACCGATGCGCAGGCGCAATTCGGCGATCAGATCGAGCAGGACCATATCCTCGGCGCCGAGGCTCGAAGCCAGCACCGAAGGCGTGTAAGCCTCTGCCGCTTCATGCAAAAGCGCTTTGGTTTGATCGATCGGAGGCGCCATCAGCTAATCTACATATAAGAAGTGTGTATATTATACTAATGCTAAGTTCACATGTAAATACGGTCAAATAAACATATTATTACTGTATATTGATCCTCTGCTAAGAGCCGATCCAAGAAGTTGAGATTCAGGAGCAATGGGCTGGTCTGGTCAAGCGTCGGAGCATGATGCGGATCATCGCAAGGCGGACGAACGCCGCGGCGGTTCGGGCATAGCGCTCGAAGTCGCGGGCGAGTCGTC
>DATGLO010000197.1:0-9208 GCA_035294105.1 Allostellaceae bacterium | reverse complement strand
GTCGCCGCCGTGCGCACCACGATGATCGCCAGCCAGTAATAGGCCTCGGTCGCGCGCCGCGCGCGTTTCTCCGCGAACACGATCGCGAGGAAGACAAGCAACAGCGGTAGCAGGCCGCGGGTATGGCCGAGATGGAGATAGCGCGCGGCGAAATCGCCGGTGTTCGCGCCGGCCATGCTCGCGGCCACAATCGCGCACCAATAGCGCGCGGTGACGGCGGGGAGGTTATTGACCTGCACTGAGGCGGTGCGGGCAGGCTACTGCGCGGCCGCGACGGCGACGCGCTTCGGACCCGCCGCATCGCGCTTCTTCTTCAGCGCTTCGGCGATCAGGAAGGCGAGCTCGAGCGCCTGGTGAGAATTGAGGCGCGGATCGCAATGCGTGTGGTAGCGGTCGGCAAGGCCGCTTTCGGTGATCGCCTGCGCGCCGCCGATGCATTCGGTGACGTTCTGGCCGGTCATCTCGAAATGGACGCCGCCGGCATAAGTGCCTTCGGCCTCGTGCACGGCGAAGAAGCCTTTGACCTCGCGCAGGATGGAATCGACCGCGCGCGTCTTGTAGCCGGTCGCCGAGGTAATCGTGTTGCCGTGCATGGGATCGCAGCACCACACGACCTTCTTGCCCTCGCGCGCAACGGCGCGGAGCAGCGGCGCGAGCTTGGTCTCGACCTTGTCAGCGCCCATGCGCGCGATGAGCACGAGGCGTCCCGCCTCGTTGTCAGGGTTGAGCGCATCGATGAGCTTCAAGAGATCGTCGACCGGCATGGTCGGCCCGCATTTGAGACCGAGCGGATTCTTGACGCCGCGGAGGAACTCGACATGCGCGCCATCCGGCTGGCGCGTGCGGTCGCCGATCCACAGCATGTGCGCCGAGACGTCGTACCAGTCGCCGGTGGTCGAATCGATGCGCGTCAGCTGCTGCTCGTATTCGAGCAGCAGCCCCTCATGCGAGGTGAAGAGCTCGGTCTCGCGGATCTGCGGCGTCGTCTCGGACGTAAGGCCGCAAGCGGCCATGAAGTCGAGCGTCTCGGTCAGGCGGTCAGCGAGTTCCTGGTAGCGCTTGTTCGCGGGGCTATCGGCGATAAAGCCCTTGGTCCAGGAATGGACGCGGTGGAGATCGGCATAGCCGCCCTGAGCGAAGGCACGCAACAAATTGAGCGTCGCCGCCGACTGGCTATAGGCCTGAATCATGCGCTGCGGATCGGGGCGGCGCGACTCGGGCGTGAAATCCATGCCGTTGATGATGTCGCCGCGATAGGACGGTAGGGTGACGCCGTTCTGGGTCTCGGTCTCGGAAGTTCGGGGCTTTGCGAACTGACCCGCCATGCGGGCGACCTTCACCACCGGGCAAGCGGCGCCGAAGGTCAGCACCACCGCCATCTGCAGGATGACGCGGAAGGTGTCGCGGATGTTGTTGGGGTGGAACTCGGCGAAGCTTTCCGCGCAGTCGCCCCCTTGCAGCAGAAAAGCCTTGCCCTCGACCACTTTGGCGAGATGCGCTTTGAGGGCCCGCGCCTCGCCGGCAAAGACCAGCGGCGGAAAGTTGCGCAAGGTCGCCTCGACCGCGTCGAGCGCGCGCTGATCCTCGTATTGCGGCACCTGCCGGATCGGCATGTTCCGCCAGCTATCCGGCGACCATTTCTTCTGCATCGTGATGCGACCTTTGGGCGCGGTCTGCCGTCGGAGGCAGCACGCGCCAAGAGCGTAATGCCTTACAAATAGCCGGTTTTTGTCGCAGTTAAAAGGGGGCCAACGGCTAAGCTCGCGCCTAAGCAAAACCGCGTACGCAGAATTCCGAGCTTTTTTCGCGGCGCGATTTGGGCATCTTTAAGGCTCGAGCAGATCACGCACATGACGCGGACCTAACCTCCGAGGAGCGTTCATGACATTGACCACCACTCTCCGTCGTCCGTTTTCGACGCGCGAAGACGCCTTCGCCTACCTCACCCTGCGCGGCTTCCTCTACATGCCGAACGGTTGGGAGAACGGCCGCTGGGCCGCCGAGCTCGATTTCGACGGCGCGCAGTTCGTCGTCAGCGCTTGGCTCCGTGCCCCGAAAGCCGCCTGAAGGAGATGACAAGCATGCCTCTCGACCTCGACCGTATCGACCAGATCATCGGCGCCTTCGCGACGATCCTCAATCGGCGCACGATCGCGCGTGAGCTCGAGGAGCTCAAGCGCTTTACCGTGGAGCCGGAGCAGATCGACGAGCAGGTCCTCGCCGCAATTCAAGCAAGCTTTTGCCTCGACGACGACCGGCTCGCCCGCGAGACGCCGCGGCTGAGCCTCGAACGTGCCGCCGAGGCGGCCTAGAAAACCCATGCGCGATTTCGTGAAGAGCCTCAGCGCCGGCGAACGTTTTTCGGCTATCCTGATCGCTGTCGCCTTTTTCAGCGTCATCATTCCCGCCGCCATCGAGCTTTCGATCTCGACCCTTCCCGGCCTTCCCGCCTTCTGAAGGTAGGTTCTGGACGAGCGCCGCCGCGCGGCCGAAGATGCTGCCAAGCAATCTTCGGGGAGCAAAAAGCGGATGGCGGGAAAGTTGCAGCGAGCCAGCCTCGGCTTCGCTATCGGCGCGGCACTCATCCTGACCGGCTTTCGGAGCCGCGCCGCCGACACCATCACCTTCGGCCATGTTGGCGCGCCCTCGGCGATCATGTGGCCGCTTTATATCGGCCTCGACCAGGGCTTCTTCGACGCGCGCAACATCAAGCTCAACATCACCTTCACGCGCTCGGGCGCGCAGGTGTTGCAGGAGCTTGCCGCCGGCTCGATAGACATGGGCGATACCAGCGCTTTCGATCCCGTGCGCGGCGTCGCCGAGGGCGCCGCCGTCGCGATCCTCGCCATCGAGGCAACGCCCGCGCCGTTCTCGCTGCTCGCCAAACCGGCGCTCAAATCGATCAAAGACCTCAAGGGCAAAACCGTCTCGGTCGGCCAGACGACCGACATCGCGCGCATTTATTTCGATCGCATGCTCGTCGCCAACGGCTTGGCGGACGGCGATGTGGACGTGTTGCCGACGGACTCGACCGCGGCGCGCCTCGCGGCACTCGAATCGAAAGCGGTCGATGCTGCGATGCTCTCGGCACCGGCAAGCTTTCACGCCGCCAGCGAAGGCTTCGTCAGCCTCGGCCTCGCCGCCGACTACGTGAAAGATTTTCCCTTCGGCACGCTCGATCTCGGCCGCAGCTGGGCAGCCGCCAACGCGTCGATCATCAAGCGCTTCATGGCCGCCTATCTTCGCAGCATTGCCTGGTTCTACGACGACGACAACCGCGACGCCGCGATCCGCATCCTGTCGGAGGCAAGCAATGCCGATGTCGAGGACACGACGCAGAGCTACGACTATTATCGCAAGATCGGGTTTTTCGAGAAGAGCGGCACGGTCTCGCGCGCCGCGCTGCAAAGCCTTGTCGCGGTACTGCAGAAGACCGGCGAGATCAAAGGCGATATTCCGCCCGAGAAATTGGTGATGCCGGGCGTGACGCAGCTCGGACCATAAGGGAGAGAGCCATGGCGATCGAGACGGAAGCGAAATACAGCGTCGGCGGCGTGCTGTTCGATCAGCCGTTCAAGATCCGCCGCCTCGGCCATTTCGGCATCAACGCCTATCGGATGAGCGACGCGTTGCGCTTCTATAACGACCTGCTCGGCTTCCGCATCACCGACGTCCGCCCGATGGGCGGCAAAGCGCCGGACGCGTTCAGGGAATTCGGCGATCTCAACGGCTATTTCTTTCGCTATGGCGGCGATCACCACGCCTTCGTGCTCTACAATCACCGCCTCCGGAAGGCGACCGACCGCACCGGCTACCACAAGGACGACGTCACCATCAACCAGATCACCTGGCAGGTCGGCAGCCTGCAAGAGGTCGTCGAGGGCGATGCCTGGTTCCGGCGCAACGGCGAGAAAGTGGTGCGCTCGGGCCGCGATATGCCGGGCTCGAACTGGCACTCTTATCTGATGGACCCCGATCTCCATAAGAACGAGATCTATTACGGCATGGAGCAGATCGGCTGGGACGGCCGCTCGAAGCCTTGGGACATGCACGACCGCGAATTCGATCACGCCGCCGAGCTGCCGCAGATCTCCGAGTACGAGGAGGTGAACCAGGCGGCGGCGCGCGGCAGCGATCTGCTCTCGGGCTTCCGCGACAAGGAGAACCTGCCGCTGAAATACGATGTCCAAGGCATCCTGTTGGCGCGGCCGTTCAAGATCGTGAAGCACGGGCCGGTCAGCCTGTTCGTCGAGGATATCGACCGCTCGGTCGCCTGGTACGAGCGCACCTTGGGCTTCATCGTCACCGAGGAGACCGAATGCGAAGGCGAGCGCTGCGTCTTCCTGCGCAACAATACCGAGCACCATTCGCTGTCGCTGCTGCCCGTAGCGCTGCGCGGCAAGCTCGGCTTACGCGCCGATACGACCTGCGCGTCCTTCGGCCTTCAGCTCGGCTCCTATCAGCAGCTCGTTAATGCGATCGATTTCCTCAAGGCTCACGGCGTCGAATTCCGCGAGCTGCCGCCCGAGCTGACGCCGGGGATGGATCACACCGTTCTCGCCCTCGATCCCGACGGCCATGCGATGCAGCTTTATTGGTCGATGGAGCAGATCGGTTGGGACGGCAGGCCGCGCCCCGCCTCGCAGCGCCGCAAGATCGCGCCCGGACGCTGGCCAAGAACGCTCGAGGCGAATGCCGACTCTTACGCCGGCGAGCCGTTCCTCGGGCCGCTCGGCTGACGACGCCCCGCGATGCTCGCGTAAAAAGATCAGCCACTCAGGGAGCCCGCCGATGGACGACCGCAGTCCGCGCATGATTTGTCCCGCCACCCAGCCCCCGCTGCGCGACGAATGGTATGCCGTCGCGTTCTCCCATGAAGTCGACAAGAAGCGGCCGCTGCGGCGCTACTGCTGCAACGATCGCATCGTGCTCTTTCGCACGGAACAAGGCGCGCCGGTTGCGCTCTACGATCGCTGTCCTCATCGCGGCGCACCCTTGTCCCTCGGCAAGATCGCGGACGATACGCTGCAATGCCCCTATCACGGCTTCCGATATGCGGCGACAGGCCGCTGCGTGCGCGTGCCGAGCCAACCGGCGATCATCCCCGAGCTTGCCGTGCACAGCTATCCGGTCTGCGAGAAAGGCGGCTTTGTGTGGCTATGGCCCGGCGCCGCCGAGCATGCCGATCCGGCACGGCTGCCCGATTGCCATGCCTTCGGCCTCGACAGCCCGGGCTGGACCGCCCAGCCCTATCTCATGATCGAGATCAAAGCCAATTACGCGCTGCTGTTCGAGAATCTGCTCGACACCTCGCATATTTCTTTTCTGCACGGCACCGCGCTCGACGGCGGCCGCATGGCGAGTTCGACCTTCCGGCTCGAGAGCGAAGGCAAAACGATCCGCCTCATCCGCGAATTGAAGGGCGACACGCCGACCCCCACGAACACCAAGCAATATGGCCTGCACGGTGTGACCGTGTTCGACCGGCGGCTGGAATCGATCGCTTATCTGCCGAACCTTCACATCATCCGCAACACCTTCACCTTCGCCGACCGCCCAGGGCATCCGCCGCATGTGCGAATCAATGTCATGCCGATCACCCCGTCGCGGCCGAACCAGCTTTATCAGTTCCTGACGATGACAACGTCCTACCCCGAGACACATCCGGCCGAGCTGGTCGAAGGGATGCGGGCGGTCCTCGACGAGGATCGGGTGGTGCTCGAGGCGATCCAGGCCATTTACGATGAGAGCGGCCCGGAGCTGCCGGAATGGAGCGTCAATGCCGACGTCGCGGGGCTCCGTGCGCGGCGCAAGCTCGCCGAGTTCGCCGCTCTCCCGTCCTCCTGAACGCCACGCACATCAACGCCACAGGTGTCTCATGCTTAAGGTCTACAGCTACTTCAATTCGATCTGCACCCAGAAGGTATTCATCACCCTGGCAGAAAAGGGCATCGAGTACGCAACCCAGAACGTCGATCTTTTTCGCAACGAGCAGTTCTCGCCCGAATACCTGAAGATCAATCCCAAAGGCGTGGTGCCGGCACTCGATCACGACGGACGCATCGTCATCGAATCGACCCTGATCTGCGAATATCTCGACGAGTGCTTCCCAACCCCGCGCCTCGTGCCGCAAGACCCGTTTCTGCGCGCGCGCATGCGGCTCTGGAGCAAGGCTGTCGATGAGCAGCTGTTCGAGGCGACGCGCGAGCTGAGCTTCTCCGCGATGTTCCGCGAACGCATGCGCAAGATGACCGAAGAACAGCGCCAAGGCCGATATCAGAATGTCGGCGATCCGATCAAGCGCGCGCGGCTGATCTCGACCTATGAAGAAGGCGTCGACAGTCCCTATGTTTTTCAGGGCATCGGCGCCTTCGAGATGGCATTCCAAAAAATGGAGAAGGACTTGCACGCCGGCGGCCCGTGGCTGCTGGGCAGCGAGCTCAGCCTCGCCGATATCAACATGATGCCGTTCGTCGCGCGCCTGGCCTATCTCGATCTGCTCGATATCTGGATCGCCGACCGCCCCGCCTGCCGATCCTGGTGGCAGCGCGTGCAGGCACAGCCGAGCTTTATCGCCTCGATTCCCCATAAAGTGCCGGCCGCAGATTTCGACGCGATGAGGAGGTTCGGCGGCGCGATCCGCCCGCGCGTGGCCGAGCGCCTCGCAGAATATCGCCGGTTGCCGAAAGCGGCGGCCTAGCAGAGGTAAACAAGCTTCGGGGGAAATGCCGATGTCATTCCGGACATGCTTCGCCGCCGCTTTGGCGCTGATCTTCGCTATCGCCGTATCGCCCGCGCGCGCCGCGGAAAAGGTCACGGTCGGCTACACGCCCGGCCCGGATTACCTCGCCGCGTTTACCGCGCAGGATCAGGGCTTCTTTGCCAAGCACGGGATCGACGCGACGCTGCAATTCACCACCTCGGCGACCACCATTCCCGCCTCGCTGCAGGCGGGTTCGATGCAGATCGGCACACCGACGCTCTCGACGGTGATCTCGGCCGACGCCAACGGCCTCGGCCTCAAGGTCATCGCCGCCAATATCGAGACCGGCGGCAATTTTCACCTCGCCGCCATCCTCGTGCGCAGCGAGGATAAGCTGACGAGCGCCAAGGATCTCGAAGGCAAGACCGTCGCCGTGCCCGGACTCTACAGCTTTCTCCATATCCTCTTCGTGAAGTGGCTCGAGAATCACGGCGTCGATCCCGCCAACGTGCATATCGTCGAGATCGCGATGCCCGGCATGATGGACGCACTGAAGAACCATTCGGCCGATGCCGTGATTCCGGTCGATCCCTTCATGGGACGCATCATCGGCAGTGGCGCCGGCCGCGTGCTCGCGAATTACATCGACGATTTTCCGCCCGGCATCCTGCCGACGGTCTATACCGTCAGCAGCGCTTATGCGGAGAAACATGCCGAGGCGATCAAGGGCTTCCGCGACGCGCTCAAGGAAGGTCTCGCCTATCACCAGGCACATCCCGAGGCGGCAGCGGCCAGCCTCGCCCGCTACATGAACCTGCCGATCGAAATCGCGCAGCATCTGCCGCTGCCGCGCTACGTCATTGATGCGACGCCGGCGCAGATCCAATTCTGGATCGACCTGATGAAGGAACAAAAGATGCTGAACCAGCCGGTCGACGCCGCCGCGCTGCTCGAGCAGCCGTGAGATACCCGTGACCACCGCGTTTCCCCGTGCGGCAGGCCTCGCGCTGTCGCTGCTCGTCGCCCTCGCGGCGCCGGCGCTCGCGAAAGAAGTCACCCTGAAATTCGCGACGCTTTCGACGACCGACGGCCCGCTCAACGCGCGCATGCTCCATCCTTGGGCAGAGCGCGTGAACGCCGCGGGCAAAGGAGTCGTGCAGCTCGACATACGCGACGGCTTCGCGATCGCCAATTACAACAACATCTACGATCGCGTGCTCGACAACGTTGTGCAGATCGCTTTTACCGTCACCGGCTCGATCGCCGGAAAATTCGCGCTCTCCGATGTCGTCGACCTGCCCTTCCTCTTCGAGCGGCCCGACGACGCTTCGGCCGCCTATTGGCGTCTCTACACATCGGGCGCGCTCGACAAAGAACATACCGATATCGTAGCGCTCTATACGGTGACGTTGGCGAATAGCGGGCTTCATCTCGACCGCGCCCCGCCCGAGCCGAACGACATTCGCGGCTTCAAGATCGTCACATCGGGAAAAGTTTCCGCCGACATCGTCTCGGCGCTCGGCGCGACGCCGATCTCGCTGCAGCAGAACGACATGTACACGGCGCTGCAGCGCCGCGCCGTCGACGGCACCTACGGCGCCTGGACCTCGTTCCCCGCTTTCAAGCTCGGCGAAGTGACGAACTACCATATCGAGGCCAAGCTCGGCGGCGCGGCGGCGATGGTGTTCATGTCGAAAAAGACCTTCGACGCGCTGCCCGCCGCCGCAAAGAAAGTGCTATTGGACAATTCCGGCGAAGCGGCGAGCCGGCTTTTCGGCGAATACTGGATGAATCTCGACAATGAGGTGCGCGAGCAATATCGCCATGCCGCGGGCCATACGATCGCCGAGCTGACGCCGGCCCAGCTTGCGGTCTGGAAGGCGAAGCTCGACGCTGTCTACGCGCAGTGGCTCAACGAGACGCCGGGCGGCGACGCCGTGTTGAAGCAATATCGCTCGCTGTTGAAGCAAGTATCGGCCGAACAACACCGCTGACCGGTTTTCGATTCCGCATCTTGCGCGGGACGCCGCGCTCGCCCCTAGGTAACGCTGAGCTCGCGCTATTGCGTTGCATGGCGCATGACATCGCCGCGCGATGCAACCCAAAAGAGAGTAAGCGACCAATCCTTAACTGACTTAGCGCAAGCGGTAGGGCCAAACCGATGGAAACATCTGCGCCGGCGATTTGCGCCGCATAGGTCGCGCTTTATGATGCGCCCGCTCACCTACGAGCACAAATTTCCCAGCAGCGTCGGTTCGATGGAACTCGGTCAACTCAAGCACTTTCTTGCTGTCATCGACGCCGGCTCGGTCGGCGACGCTGCGCGCGATCTTGGCATGTCGCAGGGCGCGATGAGCAACAGCATCCGCGCGCTCGAGAAATCGCTCAACACGTCGCTGTTCGAGCGCTCGCCGCGCGGCATGCGCTTGACGCCGACGGGAAAAGCCCTCGAAGTGCGCGCGCGTATCATCGCCGCCGAGGCGGACGTCGCGGCCGACGAGATCC
>DATGLO010000196.1:0-3396 GCA_035294105.1 Allostellaceae bacterium | reverse complement strand
CTGGCCCGCCAGCCGCAAATGGCTGAAGGTATGGCACGCGATCTCGTGCCCTTCCTCGGCGGCGCGCAAAACGTCCTCGCGCGTGAAATATTCCGTGCCGTCGATGGTGCGGCCGCAGAACGACCCGGCGGTGAAGTAGGTTCCGACCCATCCGGCTTGTTTGAGGATGCGGCCGCCTTCGGTTAGCGCGGAGCGCGGGAAATCGTCGAAGCTGAAGCTGACGACCGGCTCGCGCAACCGCGTCGTCAGCGCATGCGCCTTAACGTTGCGCGTCAATCGCACCTGCGCGCCGGTAAGCTTCTTCGAAATTAGACCGGCCAGCCTCACGCGACCGCTTCCATCCTCGCGGTCGCCCAGGCGGCGCGCAGCTCGACCACGTCGCTATCGGCGAAATCCGCTTGCAGCCGCCGCACGAAGAGGCCGGTACCGTCGTCCTCGGCTTCGAGGGCGAAGCCGAGCTCGGTCAACATCTGGACCGAAGCCTTGCTCTTGGCGGTCGCCTTGTATTGAATCTCGAGGCGGCGTGCGCCGCGCGCCAGAAGCTCTTGCCGCAACAGCTGGAAGAAGGCGTTCTCGACCCGCTTGCGCTGCACGCGACAGCTCATGAAGAAGGATTGCACGCGGGGCCGATCCGCCGCCAGCACGCAAAAGCCGATTGCGCCATAGTCGCCGAACTTGTCGCTGCAGGTAAGCACGAAGGTGTCCGCCGGGCGCTCGGCCATCAGCGTCTCGAGCTCCGCTTGCGAATAGCGCAATCCCGAGAA
Source organism: Allostellaceae bacterium (assembly GCA_035294105.1). Lineage (GTDB taxonomy): Bacteria > Pseudomonadota > Alphaproteobacteria > ATCC43930 > CGMCC-115725 > CAIKMD01. The sequence continues at coordinate 2,632 of DATGLO010000196.1, read as the reverse complement.
ATTGAGCTGGTTCGTGCGCTGCGAGAGCTCGTACATGCGCAGGAGCGTCGCTCGCTCGAGGCGGGCGACATCCAGCTTGATGCGGCACGAGCGGAGAAAGACGCCATAATCGACACCCGAATTGTCGCGCGCGACGATGCGCCGCTCCTCGCTCTGATACATCTCGCGGCGCTTGGCGCTTTCGGCGGTGATCGGCACGTCGCAGCGCGGATCGGCGATCAGGCGGTCGATCTCGCGCGCATCGAAGACCGTAATGTCCGGCACGAGCTGCTCGATCTCGCCGCGATCGAAGGCTTCGTCGTCGACGAAGGCAAAGGTGTCGGCGCCGACATCCATCTCGGCGATGATCGCTTGAAGCGCCTCGCTTTTCGGGCCCCAGCCGATTTTGGGGAAAACGAAATAGTCGCGGACGCCGAATTTCGCCAGCGCCGCAAAAGCGAGATCGGAGTCGTTCTTCGATGCGATCGAATTGATGATGCCGCGGCGGTCGAGCTCGCGGATCGCGGCCAGCGCCGCGGGAAAAGGAACAATGCCCTCGACGCCATCTTCGACCAGCGCGCCTTTCCAGAGCGTGTTGTCGAGATCCCAGACCACGCATTTGAATTTCGGCTTTTCCTTGCCGGCTTCGGCCTTCGCCGGCGCCGGACGAGATGCGCTCGTCGCATCGAGATTGCGGGCCAGCACGGCGAAGTCCAGGAGGCCAAAGACGATCGGCGGCGCGCCTTCGCGCAGCGGCTCGATCTGAATGGTCAGCGGCGCGTCGATATCGACGAGTTTGGCGATATCGCCGACCGGATAGAGCAGACGGTTGTAGCCCGGCGCCAGGAACATAGCGGCCTGGAACAAGCCCGATGCTTTTTTCTCCTGCGTCATGATGGAAAGGGTGAAGGGCCAGGGCTCCGTGCCGTCGTGCCAGGCCTCGGCAATGAAGACATCGGCCCCGCGCAACGACTCGCCGCGGCCGCCGACCGCGCGTTTCGCGCCGTTGAGGCGCCAGGCGAGTTTGTCGCCGGCGAAAGCGGGCAAGGCGGCGGCGAGCAGGCGATCGTTGATGCGATCGAGCTGCTCGAGGCGTTGCGCGCTGCTGCGCGGCCGGAGCGCGATGCGTCCCTGGCCTTCGAGCTTGCCCCAGCGGCGAAATTCGATGCGGGTGAGGGCGAGCGAGCGCGCTCGTCGCCGCTCGTCGCGCGTTCGATCCCGTGCTCGAAGCGGCGGCAGTGAAGGTCCGCCCGCGGGGTGTAAAAGCTGCACTCGTTATAGCAGGCGGGAAAGGCGCATTCGGTACAATGCTCGCCCCACACGATCACGCTGCGCGCGCGCAACGCGGCTCTCGTCTCGGCGAACGCCCGCGTGACCTCGCTCGGCAGATCGAGGCAAAGAACGTCCTGCCCTAAATCCGCGGTTTCTTTCATCGAAGCCCCATTGCCCAGCCGCCCGGGTCACGCGAACGCGAACCCGTGGCGAGGCCATAACGCCTCAAAGCTCTCTTTGTTGCGGTTGCGTCGGCGACCGCGACGCGGCGCCTCGGCGCGATGCCGATGGCTTGGCCTGGACTATTCCCGGGCGCCGGGCGGCGAGATGAGAATCCTGCTAAGCCTCGCTCTCTTCGCGATGCATGATCGCGGTCATCAAGCCGGTGACGATCGCGGCTGCGACCAGATACCAGGCCGGCGCGAAAACATTCCCCGTGCGCGTGATGAGATAGACCGCGACCATCGGCAAGGTGCCGCCGAAGACCGACATGGCGAGGTTGTAACCGACCGAGAGGCCCGAGCAGCGCACATGCTTGGGGAAGGCCTCGACCATGAAAGCCGGGCCGGCGCCGGCGAAACAGCCGATCAGTATCTCAAGGCCGAATTGTCCGAGGACGATGGCCGGCACCGTGCCTCTGCCCATAAGCGAAAGCAGCGGCACCGATAGAATTGCCAGACCGATAGCGCCGATGAACAGCACGGTCCTGCGGCCGATGCGGTCGGAGAGCGCGCCGAGGAACGGCGTCATCAGCATCATGATGCCGAGGCCGATGCTGTTGAGCAGCAGCGCGACGGGCACAGGCACCGCCGCGACGTTGTGCAGCCAGGTCGTGCTGAACACGAAGCAGAGATAGAAGCCGATCGCGTTGGCGAGGTTGAAGCCGATGGTCTCGAGCATCGCCCGCTTTTGGGTGCGAAAAGCGTCCATCAGCGGCGATTGCTCGGTGACCGGCGCAACGATCGGCATTTCGCGCGGCAAGCGCCGGCGGATGAGATAGACGATGATGCCGATCGCCAGCCCCATCAGGAAAGCGAGGCGCCAGCCCCACAGAGCCGCTTGCTCGGGCGTGATCGAGGCGGTGATCGCCCAACCGATCGCCGAGCCAAGCAGCAAGCCGCCGAACGCGCCGAAGGGCGCGAAGCTGCCGGCGCGGCCGCGCCGGCTCGGCACCGCCTGCTCGACGAGCAGCACCAGCGAGGTCGTGTATTCGCCGCCGACGGCGAGACCTTGCCCCAGCCGCAAGATGATAAGCAGCAACGGAGCAAGGATGCCGATCTGCGCATAGGTCGGCAGGATAGCGATGAGACAGGTCGGTATGGCCATCGAGACGACCGAGCTGAGCACCGCGGTGCGGCGGCCGAGCCGGTCGCCGACATAG
>DATGLO010000195.1:0-3839 GCA_035294105.1 Allostellaceae bacterium | reverse complement strand
GTTCGATGCGCTGCCCAAGGACTTGCAGGGCATCATCGAGCAGGCGGCGGACCAGGAAGACAAGGCCATCAACCCGATCGCCGAGAAGGAGATTGCCGCCGCCACCGCCGAATGGGGCAAGCAAGGCGGCACGTTGTTCCCGCTCTCGCCCGCCGACAAGGCCTCGCTGGCGAAGACGCTCGGCGATGTCGGCACCGAGGTGGCGAAGCAAAATCCGCAGCTCGACGCGGCCTATAAGACCGTCACCGACGCGGCGCGGAACCTCAAGACGGCGGCGAACTAGCCGCGTCTAACTAGGCCGGCCGGGAGCTCCCTCGCCGGCCGGCCGTAGTGCCTGTGGCGACGGGTCGAGGATGATCGAGGCCATTCACAAGGGCGTGCGCGGGCTGCTCGCGGTCACGCGCGCCGCGTCGGCGATTTTTCTCATCAGCAGCGTCGCGATCAATTTCGCCAACGTCGTCGCGCGCTATGTCTTCAATTCATCCTTTACCTGGGCGATCGAGATCATCCTCTTCCTCATGGTCGGCGCGGTCTTCACCGGCTGTTGCGCGGTCGCCTGGGAGAACCGGCACATCCGCATGGACGTGCTGCTGCGGCTGCTGCCGCCGAAGCTCGCGGCGCCGCTCGGGCTGCTCGCCGATCTCGCGCTGATTGCGACGGCGGCCGTCGTCGCCGACTTCGCCTATCCAGTGATCAGCGACCTCGCGTCCTTCGACGAGCGCAGCGCCGCGGCGAATGTCCCGCTGGCCATCCCGCAAGCGCTGGTGCCGCTCGGCTATGCCGTCATGGCGATCCTCGTCGCGGTGCGGCTGCTGATCGGGCGACGCCACGGCAACGGCACCGCCCATAGCGGCGAATCCTGAGCGGCGGCGCGCGATGGCGACAGGCTACCTCGTTTATTTCGGCCTGCCGGTGCTGCTGCTGGTCATCGGCTTTCCCGTCTTCCTCATCCTCCTCATCACCTCGATCGTCGCAATCCTGACGATCGCCGACGTACCGCCCGACGCGCTGCAGACCTACATGTTCGGCAGCCTCGACAATTTTCCGCTGATGGCCGTGCCGTTCTTCGTCCTCACCGGCGAGTTCATGGCGCAAGGCGGCGTCGCGCGGCGCGTCATCGCCATGGTGATGGCCTTTGTCGGAGGCATCCGGGGCTCGCTCGGCGTGACGACCGTCGCCGCCTCCGAGCTTTTCGGCGCGATGTCGCACACGGCGATCGGCACCGTCGTCGCCATGGGACGAATGCTCTACCCCTCCCTCAAGGATGCCGGCTACGACGACCGCTTCGCCGTCGGCCTCATCGCTTCGTCGGGCGCCATCGCCGTGATGATCCCGCCCTCGATCGCGATGATCCTCTACGCCGTCTCGGCCGAGCAGTCGGCGGTGCAGCTCTTCACCGCCGGCATCCTGCCGAGCCTGCTCATCGGGCTCATCGACGGCGCCTTCGTCCTGACCTATGCGCGCATCAAGCGCGTGCCGCTCGGCATCAGGGCGCATTGGCAGGATGTCTGGCGCACGACCAGGGAAGCGAGCTGGTCGCTCGGCACGCTGGTCGTGATCTTCGGCGGCATCTATGGCGGCATCTTCACGCCGACCGAGGCCGCGGGCGTCGCCGTCGTCTATTCGATTTTCGTGACCATGGTCGTCTATCGCGAGGTCGATATCGCGCGCTTCTGGAAGATCCTTGTCGACGCCGCCTATCTCATCTCGCAAATCCTGCTCATCGTGACCTCGGCGGGGATTTATTCCTGGCTGCTGACGACGAGCGGCATCCCGCAGCATATCGTCGGCGCGATCGACGCCATGCATCTCACGCGCTGGGAGCTGCTCTTGAGCCTCAATGTCGGCCTGCTCGCCGCCGGCAGCTTCTTGGAGCCGGCGCCCGCGATCCTCATCCTGACGCCGCTGCTTTTACCGATTGTCGTCGGCGTCGGCGTCAATCCCATTCATTTCGGCATCATCGTCACGGTCAATCTCAGCATCGGCATGTACACGCCGCCTTTCGGGCTGAACCTCTTTTCCTCGCAGGCGATCTTCAACGCGCCGCTGAGCCGCATCTATCGCGGCGTGCTGCCTTTCATGGTGCTGAACTTCCTCGCGCTGCTGATCATCACCTACGTTCCGGCAATTTCCATGGCGCTCCTCAGCAAGTGAGTGTATCGCGGCGCTGAGACGCCGATAGCGGCGCGGGTTTGCCGATGCTCGGCCTTCGCCGGAGGGTTGCTGTACATAATTTCATGCGCGCGACAGGAAGGGTTCATGTTCGAAGGCGCATGCTTGCTGACGAACAAATGGTTCGCGATCGATCTATTCGCACTTTCTCGTTCCCGGCCCAGCGCGGCGAACGTGCGGGCCTGACAAATGGAGGGCCGGATGACGTCGCTCGCCCGCGCGCTGCGCGGCTTCGCAATCGCGCTCGTTTCGCTGCTGCCGGCCATAGGCATGGCTCAAGCCGCGCCGTCCACGGCGACGTTGCGCGTCGGCAAAGCCTTTGCCGGCGTTTTCGATTTCACGCCGCTCGATGTAGGCATGAAGGAAGGATTCTTCAAGCAACACGGCCTCGACATCGAGGAGTACAATTTCGCGGGCAGCGCGAAGCTGCAACAAGCCCTGGCCGCGGATGCCATCGATATCGGCCTCGGCTCCGGCCCCGAGCTCGCTTTCGTGGCGCGCGGCGCGCCGGTCAAAGGCGTTGCCGCTTTCATGGGGCCGCCCGACGGGCTCGTCATCCTTGTCGGCGCGCATAGCGGCATCGACGCGCCCGCCGATCTCAAAGGCAAGCTTATCAGCGTCTCGACCGTCGGCTCGCTGACGCAATGGCTGGTGCGCGATCTCTCGCGCGAAGAGGGCTGGGGCCCGAATGGCGTCCGCCTCGCCTATCTCGGCGCTTCCCCGGCGCAAGTCTCGGCGATGATCGCCGGCAATACCGACGGCATGGTCAGCGACGTCGTCAAGGCGACGATCCTGGAGCAAAAAGGCGTCGGTCGCATTCTCATATCGCTCGGAAAGGTCGCGCCCGACTTCATCACCCATGTGGTCTATGCGCGCAAGGCGCTCATCGCCGGCCATCCGAACGAAGTGAAGGAATTTCTCGCCGGCTGGTTCGAGACCGTCGAATGGATGCGCACGCACAAAGCCGAGACCGTGAAGATCGCGGCCGCAAATATGCACGAGCCGCCGGCAATCGTCGCCAAGGCGTATGACGTGACCATGCCGGCTTTGTCCAACACCGGCGTCTTCCGACCGAAGGCGCTGGCGGTTCTGCGCCGCTCCTTTGTCGAGATGGGGTTGCTGAAGACGGCGCCGACCATGGACACGCTCTATACGCAGCGCTTCCTGCCATCTCCGTCGGCGCACGTCGCAACCGCTTCAACCGCCGGGCGCTGAGACGGCGGCGAACGCCGCCGCCGCGCCGCGCCTGAAGACCGATTTGCGCGCGCTGCTTGCGCACGCAAGACCCGAGCGGCGAGCGCGCCGCTTGGCCGAGACGCGTATTTCACGGCTATTCCGCCGCGATGGCCGCGGAGCTAAACTCGCTCTTCGGGGAATGCGGGTGTAGCTCAATGGTAGAGCAGAAGCTTCCCAAGCTTACGACGAGGGTTCGATTCCCTTCACCCGCTCCAGTTTATTAGCTCCTAACCGTCTTTATTAGCTTCTAACCGTCGATCGCGATCTCGCCGAGCATGAGTTGCGCGGGCTCGAGGCGCGAAAGCGATCCCCACACGCAGACCTTGGCTTCGATCGGCTTGGGCGCGAGGCTTCAGCGAGGCGGCGCTTGCGCGAATTGCTTCATGCCGAAATCGGCGCGCGACGCTATATTATCGTCCATGGCCAGGACC
>DATGLO010000194.1:0-5483 GCA_035294105.1 Allostellaceae bacterium | reverse complement strand
GCGGCAATCCGCCTCGATTATTTCAAAAAATTCTACCAGGACATCTATATCGGCAAAGGCAGCGCCATCGGACTGTGGCGCGCCGACGGCACGCTGCTCGTGCGCTACCCGGAGATCAAGGGGGGCGATGCGCATCCGGTGGTTGCGCCTTTTTTTGCCGCCACCGATCCCGACCAGAGCTTCGGCCCTTTCGCCGCGCAGGATCCGCTTTCGCAGGCGCCGATCATTCTCGCCGGCCGCCGGCTCGGCAAGTATCCGCTCGTCGCCACCACTTCGCTCGCGACAGCGGCGATCCTTCAGAGCTGGCGCGCGCAAGCGGCGGTCATCGCTCTGATCGGCCTCGCCCTTGTCGGTGCGACCTTGACGGTCGCCGTCTTGCTGCGCCGTCATTTTGTCGCGCAACTGCTGATGACGCGCGCTTTTGCGCGTATCGCGGATGAAAGCCAGGCGCGACGGGAGTTGCAGCGTGCGGTCGAGCGCGCCGAAGCGATCGCCGCCGAGCGGCGAGCGGCCGAAGAGGCTTTGCGCTGCAGCGAGCGGCGATTCCGCGATATCGCCGAGTTCAGCGCCGATTGGATCTGGGAATCGGATGCCAATCACCGCTTCATCTTCCTGAGCGGCGCGGGCGGCGACATGGTCTATGGAAAGACGCGGTGGGAGGTTGCCGGCGGCGATCCCGACACCGATCCGCATTGGCGGCGTCACAAGGCCGATCTCGATGCGCGACGGCCGTTTCGCGGCTTTCGCTTCACGGTTTCCTGGCCCGACGGACAAGTGCAGCATTATTCGGCGAACGGAAAGCCGGTCTTCGACGACCAGGGCCGCTTCCAGGGCTATCGCGGTACCGTCACGAACGAGACAGAGGCGATCGTCGCCGAGCACCGCGCCCGCCGCGCCGACCGCCTGTTGCACGACGCGGTGGAAAGCATTTCCGAAGGCTTCGTCATCTTCGACGCCGACGACAGGCTCGTCATGTGCAACGAGGCCTATCGGCGAATCTATCCCGAGATCGCCGATCTCGTGGTGCCGGGCGCGACGTTCGAGGAAATATTGCGCATCGGGGTGGCGCGCGGGCAATTCGCCGATGCCGAAAATCGCGAGGAAGAATGGGTGGCTGAGCGCATTCGCCAACACCGCCAACTCGAAGGTGCCGTCGAGCAACGCCTCAGCCATGGGCGGTGGACGCTCGCCTCCGAGCGACGGATGAGCGACGGCGGCACCGCCGGGCTTCGTACCGACATCACCGCCTTGAAACGAGCCCAGATGGCGCTGCACGAGAGTCAGCTGCGGCTCGACGAGGCGGAGAAGATCGCGCGGCTCGGCTGCTCCGACTACGACCTCGTCACCGGCCAGCTCACCTGGTCGAACCAAACCTACCGCATCTTCGGCATCGATATTCGTCACCTGCCGCCCACGGGCGAAACCTATCTCGCCCTGATCGATCCGCGCGACCGCGAACGCGTGCGCGGCTTGTGGGCCGAACTCGCGCGCGGCAATGCGCCGCCGCCAATGGAATATTGGATCATCGGCGCCGACGGCGAATCGCGCCTCGTGCACCGCGAGAACGAGATCATCCGCGACAGCCGGGGACGCCCGATCCGCGTCGTGAGCACGCTCCAGGACGTCACCGCGCAGCGCGCCGCCGAATTGCGCTCGCGCGAGCTCGAGCGGCTTCTGATTCACTCGCAGAAGCTCGAATCGCTAGGCACAATGGCGGGCGGCCTCGCGCACGAGTTGAACAACATCCTGGCGCCCGTCCTGTCGCTCGCGAAGCTGGCGCTCGAAGACTTCCCTGCCGGAAGCGCGACGCGCGCCGATCTCGAGATGGTCGTGACCGCCAGCCAACGCGCCCGCGACCTGGTCCGCCAGATTCTGGCGTTCGGGCGCCAGCAGCCGCTCGAGAAACGGTTGATCGACCTTGCCACATCGTTGCGGCCGGCACTGCAGATGATGCGCGCAACCTTGCCGGCAACGATCGAGATGGTCGAACAGTTCGACTCCGTCGCGCCTATCCAGGCTGACCCGGTGCAAATTCAACAGGTCGTCGTCAATTTGATCGCGAATGCCGCCGAGGCGATAGGCGAGTCGCATGGCAAGATCGTCATCACGCTGTCGGAGATCGCCGCGTCGCCGGGACAGCCCGGCCTCGTTCGGCTCGCCGTAGCGGATGACGGATGCGGCATGGACGATGCGGTCGCGCGGCGCGTCTTCGAGCCGTTCTTCACGACGCGCGACGCCCATCGCGGCAGCGGCCTCGGCCTTTCGGTTGCGCACGGAATCGTCAGCTCGCATGGCGGCCGGATCGAGCTGCGAACGGCGCCGAACGAGGGCTCGGAATTTTCGGTCATCCTACCGATTGCGGCACAGCCGAGACTCCCGGCGAATGTGCCGACTGCAGCCTGAGGGACGTCATGCCGGCACAAAAAGTTCTGATCATCGACGACGAACCGACGATCCGCTATATGGTCGCGCGCATTCTCGAACGCGCCGGCTATTCGACCGTCGCCGCCGCCAACGGCGCGCAAGGCTACGCGTGTTTTTGCCGGGAGCGCCCGTCCATCGTCATTACGGACCTCATCATGCCGGTGCGCGAGGGCATCGAAACCATTCACCGCATCCGCCGCGAAGGCGCCGATCTGCCGATCATCGCGATGTCGGGCAGCACGAGCAACCGCAAGGGCGGTGTCGATTTCCTTTCTATGGCGCGTGAGCTCGGCGCAACGGAAATCCTGCGCAAGCCGTTCGAGCCCGCGGAATTGCTCGACACGGTTCAGCGCTGCCTGGCCGCGCCGAACCTGGCCGATCGCGTGTAGCGACTCCCGATCAGCCAAATCCCAGCACGGCGCTCGCGAAGATTAACGAGCCTCCCTCACCCCTGCAACCCAAGTCACAGTGTCGCCATCATCCGGCGCCGCGGACCGCGGATGAAACACCGAAAATGTGTTCTCAATAAGGACAAAGCGGCAGCCGGCATCGCATGTTGGATATTCCTGTGACAACAGCGATTTGTCGCACAAAGCGCTAAGTTTGACGCATAAAAGCCGATTTTTGTCTCGAAGATTTCTTCCACTGCAGTTGCGATCTAGATGCAGAAGGAAGAGAAAAATGGCCGTTACAACCTTTGCCGACGATGTCGTCCAGAACCTTCCTCGCCTCGAAGGATTTGCCCGCCGGCTCGCGGGGAATCGCAGCTTCGCCGATGATCTGGTCCAGGAGACCGTACTGCGCGCGCTGCTCCATGCCGACCAGTTCCGCCCGGGCACGAATCTCCTCGCCTGGCTCACGACCATTCTGCGCAATGCCTATTTCAACGAGAAGCGCCGCCAGCACCGCATCGGTCCGCTCGATCCGACTACCGTGCCGGCACCCGCGATCAGCGACGAGCAGGAGTGGCATCTGCGGATGCGCGACGTGACCTGCCGCTTCGCCGCCTTGCCGGCGGCGCAGCGCGAAGCGCTGATGCTCGTCGGCGCGAACGGCTATTCCTACGACCATGCCGCGAAGCTGGCGGGTTGCGCGGTCGGAACGATGAAGAGCCGCGTCTCGCGTGCGCGCTCCGAGTTGCAGAGCATGCTCGACCGCGGCGATCTGCCTGCTTGGACGCACGATGCCTACGAGCGCGACCTGGAGCATCTCGACAAAGCGGCATAGGTCGGCGTCGCCGAACATACCGCCTATCGCATCGGCAGCGGGTCCCGGACGGTCCATCCGGGACCCGCGATCGTTTCCGCCAAGTTCAGCTCTGTTTTTCGCGCGCCCGCTCGGCGGCGAGGCGGCTTTCGAGCTCTGCGTTGAGTTCGGCACCCAGCAGCACGACGAAAGCCGCGATATAGAGCCATAGCAGCAGCACGACGACCGCCCCGAGCGGACCGTAGCTCACATCGTAGGACGCGACCTTCGATACGTAGAGCGCGAAGAGCGCCGAGCTGCCGATCCACACCGCCGTCGTGAGAATGACGCCCCACGCGCCCGAGGGGCGCTCCTCGGCGTCGCGCGCCGGGGTAAAGCGATAGATACCCGCAATGGCAAGCGCCACGAACACCGTCAGCAGCGGCCAGCGCAGTATCGAGATCACGGTTCTCACGCCGTCGGCGGTCGGCAGCATCCAGTAGAGGACGACAGGCGTAACAGCGAAGAGCAGCAAGGCCGCCAGCGCGAAGACAAAGGAGCATACGGCAAGGAACAGGGCCGCGATCTGAAAGCGCATATAGCCGCGCGTCTCTTGCTGCTCATAGGCAGCATCGAGCGCGGAGCTAACGGACGAGGCCGCCGACTGCGCGCTCCACAGGGCTACGAGCAGGCCGAGGATCAGCCGCAAGCCGAGCGTCGTCTGCGGCTTGGCCGCAAGCAGCTTCAGGAAGCTGGTCAGAATTTGGACGACGTCGGCGGGCAGCACCCCGACGAGCGAGTTTACCTGCGCTTCGACCTGCGCCGGATTGAACATCAAGCCGTAGATCGAGACGATGGCCGTGAGGGTCGAAGGAATGGCCACGAAAATATAAAAGGCGACCCCTGCCGCCAAAACCGAGACGTTGTCGCGGCCGACGCGCGCGCCGGTGGCGAGCAGAATGCTCATCCAATCGCGTCGCACGATCTCTTGCCAACGGCGCGCTCGCGGGATCAGCCGCCGGGTGATGCCCCGCTTGGCGTCGCGAACGAGATCGCTGTCAGGAGCGTGAGCCGACATTCGGCGGATGCCTCGTGCAACAAGCACCACTTCCGTGCCGGAAGTGGTGCTGTCGATTCAATCGCTCGGGAACGGCGCGGTTCCGCGCCGTACGAAAGCCTGGCTATTTCGCAGGCGCCGCCTCGCGCGCCGTTTGCCTGGTCGCCGGCGCGGGATCGCGCAACTTCAGGATGCGCCGCGCATTGCCGTAAAATATCTTGTCCTGATCGGCCTGCGGCATGCCGGTCTCGCCGAAAAATTTCAGCGCCGCGGCCGGGCTCCAGCACGGGTAATCGCTGCCGTACATGATGTGGTCGACGCCGTAGAAGTCGATCGCGAATTTGATGCCGGCGGTGTGCGGCGACACGGTGTCGGTGTACATGCGGCGGAGATACTCGCTTGGCAGCCGCGGCAGCTTGGCGGCGCCGGAATTCTTGTCCATGCGGCCAGCCTGATAAGGCAGCGCGCCGCCGGTGTGGGACATGAAGAGCTTCAACTTCGGGTGCCGCTCCATGACGCCCGAGAGCACAAGGCGATAAGCGGCAACGCTCAGATCGACGACACGGCCGAGGCTGAGGTAGAGCGCGCCGTTATAGCCATCGAGGAGATTCTCGTAGATGCCGTCGGTCGGATGGAGGAACAGCGGCACGTCCAGCTGTTCGACGTGGTCGTAGAACGGCTCCAGCCGCGGCGCATCGATATGCGGATCGGGGCCGACGCTGCCCGGCAGGTTGATGCCGACGAGGCCTAGCGTATTGACCGCGTGCTCCATCACCTCGATCGCGATCTTGGTGTCGTTGAGCGGCACGACGCCGGT
>DATGLO010000193.1:0-2195 GCA_035294105.1 Allostellaceae bacterium | reverse complement strand
GCAGGCGCGGTGCCGCGATTATCTGGCGATGGTCGGGCTTGCCGATGTCGCGAGCCATTATCCCTGGCAGCTTTCGGGCGGCATGCAGCAGCGCGTCGCCATCGCGCGGGCGCTCGCGGCCGAGCCGAGCGTGCTCTTGATGGACGAGCCGTTCTCGTCGGTCGATGCGCTGACGCGGCTCGATCTCCATTCCTTGATCCTCGATCTCTGGACACAGAAGCGCTTCACCGCCGTGCTCGTAACGCACGACGTCGACGAGGCGATCTTTCTCGCCGATCGCGTCGCGGTGCTGACGCAGCGGCCGTCGACGATCTCCGAAGTAATCGAGACCAAGCTGCCGCGGCCGCGCCACGCGATCGAAACGCGGGAATCGCCGGAATTTCTCGCGCTGCGCCACCGGCTGCTCGACTATCTCTTGGCGCGCCATGCGTAAGGTCGGCGAGCGCCTCGGCATCGTCATCGCCGGCTGCGCCGTACCGGTCGTCCTGCTGTTTTGCCTCGAATTCGCCGCGCGCCGCGGCCTCGTCAATCCGACTTTCCTGCCACCGCCAAGCGCCATTCTCGCGACATTCTGGGGCTTCGTTGCCTCGGGCAGCTTCTTTGCGCCGCTCGCGCAGACGATCCTCTTCCTCTTCGTCGGCTATGGCATCGGCTGTATCGCTGCGGTCGCGCTCGGCATCCTCATGGGGTACTCGCGCTCGGTTTTCAACTTTTTCGAGCCGCTCACCGAGCTGCTGCGGCCCTTGCCCAAGCCGGCGCTCTTGCCGGTGATGATCCTTTTCCTCGGCCTCGGCGCCAAGATGGAGATCACCATCGTCGCTCTCGGTTGCTTTTTCCCCGTGCTCATCAACACGCTGCAAGGCGTGCGCGCGATCGAGCCGACGATGATCAACACCGCGCGCACGTTCGGCCACGGCACGTTCGCGATCTGGCGCCGGATTCTGTTGCCGGCGAGCGCGCCCTATATCCTCGCCGGCATGCGCGTGAGCCTCGGTCTCGGCCTCATCCTCGTGGTCACGGCCGAGATGATCTCGGGCAGCGGCGGTCTCGGCGATGCGATCTTGAGCGCGCAGCGCACCTTTCTCGTCAAGGAATCCTATGCCTGGCTCGTGGTGCTGGCGCTGCTCGGTCTGCTGCTGACCTGGCTGTTCACCTGGGTCGAGCGGCGCCTCGCCTTCTGGAACGCGCCGCAAGCCCAATAGCGCGATGAGTCTCGCCATGAACCAGATCGATCTTCGCGGCCGTGCCGCCATCGTCACCGGCGCCGCGCGCGGCATCGGCTACGCCTGTGCCGAGCGCATCCGGCAATCGGGCGCGGCGGTCAGTCTCTGGGATCAAGACAAGGACGCCGTTGCCGAAGCGGCCAAGAAGCTCGGCGCCGCGCATACCGCCGCCGTCGATATCACCGACGAGAAATCGGTCGCGGCTGCGGCGAGCGCGGCGATCGAGGCGCTGGGCAAGGTCGAAATCCTCGTCAATAACGCCGGCATCACCGGCCCCAATCGCAAGACCTGGGAGTTTTCGCCCGAGGAATGGCGGCGCGTCATCGATGTCGATCTCACCGGCGCGTTTCTCTGCTCGCGCGCGCTGGTGCCGGCGATGCGCGCGCAACGCTACGGGCGCATCGTCAACATGGCCTCGGTCGCGGGCAAGGAGGGCAATCCCAACGCCGCAGCCTACAGCTCGGCCAAGGCCGGGCTCATCGGCCTCACCAAGTCGCTCGGCAAAGAGCTCGCGACCGAGAACATCATGGTCAACTGCGTCACGCCCGCCGCCGCCGAGACCGACCTCTTCAAACAGATGACCGAAGAGCACATCGCCTATATGCGCTCGAAAATTCCGATGAACCGTTTCGTCCAGCCGGCCGAGATCGCGGCGCTGGTGACGTGGCTCTGCTCCGAGGAGTGCAGCTTCTCGACCGGCGGTGTCTTCGATATCACCGGCGGCCGCTCGACCTATTAGGCGAAACCGGGAGCAAAGGCAGGGACGTTGGCGACAGCGAGCGGCTACGACTACATCATTGTCGGCGCCGGCTCCGCGGGCTGCGTCCTCGCCAACCGTCTGAGCGCCGATCCTGCGGCGAAAGTCCTGCTGCTCGAAGCCGGCGGCTCCGACTGGCATCCCTATATCCATATGCCGCTCGCGATGCTGAAGATCAGCCGCGATCCGCGCGTGAACTGGGGCTTTACCACCGA
>DATGLO010000192.1:0-4208 GCA_035294105.1 Allostellaceae bacterium | reverse complement strand
AGCGCGAGTTCACGCAGGCAGCCTTCAGCCTCGACATGACGGTGGCGATGACGCCGGCGCAAGGCGCGCCGGGCACGCCGATCACGCTCGACATCAAGGGGATCGGCTGGCGCGAGCTCGAGAACAGCTGGATGCTGGTTTACGACAACGCCTTCACCGGCTGGATTTCGGCGGTGTCGACAGCGGGGTCGGCGCATTTCACGATCCCCGCGACTGGCGAGCCCGGCACGCATGTGCTACAGCTCATCCACGGCGAGTTCACCTTTCCCTACATGAACCCGCAGCAGAATCCGGATCCGGACCGGCCGCGCTTTAAGATGAATTTCGAGGTGACGGGCGGCGCGCCGGCGCTACCGCCGCCGGTCGAGAGCCAAGGTCTCGCGACCGTTCGCAGCCTGCCGCCGGCGGGCGAACTCATTGCAACGCCGGCCTTTGCCGGGATCAACCAGCGGGTCACGGTGACGGGCGCGGGATTCCAGCCGGGCAAGTCCTATCACCTGACCTGGACCTCGCAAACCGGCAACCGCGTCTCGAACACGACGTGGGAGGAAAAAACCCGCGACATTGCCGAAGCCAAAGCCGATGCGGCAGGGCGGGTCGATTTCGCCTTCAACGTGCCGGACGATCTCGGCGGCGCGCATCGGCTTGGCGTCGCCGACGGTGATCGCGTGCGCAGCGGTGTGTTCTGGGTCGCGACCGCCGCCTTGCCGCTCAACACGCAGACGGTGCGCCAGGGCGAGACGGTCACGCTACATCTGAAGGGCGTCGGTTGGACCGAAACCGCAAACATCTACAACATCGTTTACGACAACAACTATGTCGGCTATGCCTGCGGCTTCAACAGCCAGGGCGACATCACGGTCTATTTGCCGGCGACCGGCGGCCCGGGCTGGCATTTTATCGATCTCTACCCCGGTATCTATAAGGGGCAGGAGACACGTCCGAACAATTTCCGCATCCCGCAACTGACCTACGCGGACGATCACCCCGGCGAAGACCTGCCGGCATTCCACTATGCGATCCATGTGGTCGGCGACATCGCCGCGCCGGCGGAGAACTAAGCGGCGTCGCCCTTCACTGCGCGTCGGCGAGAATGGTGAGCTGCGATTCCTTCGCTTCGAACGGCGTGAACGTCGCGGTGTGGCCGTGCTGGTCGACCGCCGTGACTTTGTAGGTGATGCTGCCGCTGGGATAATTCGCCGGGATCACCCAGCCATAGGTCCAGTAATACGCGACCGGATCCTGCGGCGGATGCTTGCCGTAATGGACCGGGAACTTCTGGCCATCCGGCAGCTCGACGGTGACGCTCTTGAGCGCCTTGTTGTCCATCGGCTTGCCGGTCTTCGTGTCGATGACGCGGACGCGGAAGACGACCTCTTCTTTGTGATGAAACTGGCTGCTCATCACACAGGGTGGGGTCTTCATGCCTTGGATGAAGCCCTCGACCATGTCGGATTGAATGACCATCGTTGGCCCTGCCGCTTGGGCGCTGCCGGTCTGGATGAAGCCGAAAGCGGCGGCTGCGACACCGAGCGCGAAAAGCTTGCCTGAGAGATTCACGGATGACCCCTGCCGATATTGCCCCGAAGCGAGGTGATATTGGTTGGTTGCGACGAAGTTTGCAACCGTCTGCAGCGCGGCCTTCGCGACCTCAGTCGGCGTATTTCTTTTCGCCGAGCGTCCGGAACCATGCTCTTATCTCGTCCATCCTGGCGAGATCGCGGAAGACCTCGTCGGGCGCGCCGGCGCCTTCGCGCAGCCGCGCGAGGACGGTCTTCATTCCCCAAGCCGCGCCGATGATGGCCGTCGTGGGATAGATCGCGATGCGGACGCCGGCCGCGGCTGCCTTGCGCGCATCCGTCGCGATGCCGACGAACGGAATGCCGTGCGCCCGCGCGCGGACCTGGCGGATGACGTCGGCGCTGAAATCCGACGACCAGAGCGCATCGACCCCGTCGGCGGCATAGGCGACCAGCCGCTCGATGAGCGCCGCTTCCGAGCTGCGTTCCTCGCTGCGCGCGACGATGGCGAGGCTCTCATCGCGCCGCTCGTCGAGCGCGGCTTTTAGCTTCGCTACCATCTCCTCGATCGGGATCGTCGGCGAACCGGCGCTGCGATAGCGGCGCGGCGTGAATTGGTCTTCGAAATGGATGGCGCTCGCGCCGGCGCGCCCCAAGAGGCGCATGGTTCGCCGCATGTTGCGCACGCCGCCGAACCCCGTCTCGCCGTCGACGATCAGCGGCAGGTCGACGGCATCGACGATCGCGAGCACGCGGCTTTCGAACTCGTTGGCCGAGGCGAGGCCGGCGTCGGGCAGGCCGAGGCTCTTATGCACGGCATGGCCGGAAAGATGGACTGCCTCGAATCCCATATGCGCGATCAGGGCGGCGCCGAATGCATCGCCGCAGCTCGGCGCGAGGTGAATCGCCGCGCCGGCGAGGAAGGATTTGATCTTCAGCCGCTGCTCATGCATCGGTACGCCCCCGCGGGCCGATCGAGGACGCGTTGTCGCCGGGGCGCTCGCGGCGATAAAGGCAGGTCGCGCGCAGCACCGGCTCGTCGCTCATCGCGAAGAGGATCGCATCCTTGTCGGCACGATGCTCGCTCCAGCTCCATCCCGGCACGACGAAGGTATCGTCCGCTTGCCAGGCAAGACTCTTGTCCTCGGCGGTCGTGCGGCCGTTGCCGCGGACGACGTGATAGATGCGGTTGCTGGTCTCGCGCTGCTTCAAGGTGCCATGGCCCGCCGGCAGCCGATGCAGCCGGCAGGCGATCGTCGGCATGGTCGGGCCGCCGCTCACCGGATCGACATAGTCGAGGACGAAGCCTTCATAGGGGTCCCAATCCGCCGGCTCCAGCGCGGCAAGCGCGTCCTCGCAATCGCGCCACTTGTAGACATAAGGATAGTCTTGCGCGCGGCGATCGAGGCCGCGCGGCCGTAACGCGCCGGTGCGGCGCCTCATGAAGCTGTCATCATGCACGATTGCTTGCGCCGGCGCCGTGAAGCGCTCGAAGAACGCGGCGTTGAGCGCAAGCGTCAGCGGCGCGTCGTGGCCGTCGATCCAGATCATCGCATCGTTGCCCTCATTGGCATGATCGTGCCAGGTGTATTGCGGCGTCAGCACGAGATCGCCGGGCTCCATCATGAATTTCTCGCCCTCGACGGTCGCATGGCCGCCGCGGCCTTCGACGACGAAGCGCAAGGCACCGAGGCTATGGCGATGCGCCTCGGCGGTCTCGCCCGGCTTCACGAGCTGGAACGAGGCGTGGATCGTGCGCGTGGCCCATTTCTGATCGAGTCCGGGCGTGCAGAGCCGCACCGTTCGCCGTCCCGCGCCGCCGTCGAGCGCGCGGATGTCGCCGGCGCGCAGCAGCAAGCGGCGGATATCCGCCCAGCGCCAAAGATGCGCCGGCGCGAGCGCACGCGGCTGTTCCGCCAGCACCGCGCCCGTTCGCTGATCGATCGTATCGGACGGAAGCCGCTGTTCTCGCTCAGCTTCGCCGGCATGACTCTTGGCGCGCTGCTGGGGCTTGCCGAGATTGCCTGGTTCCATGTTGGCGGCTGGGTGCCCCTTTTCACAGCGGCCCGTGTCATGACGGCGTTCCTCAACTTCAATGCGCTGGGCTGCTATCTCTATACGGCCGAGCTCTATCCGACGCGGATGCGCGGCTGGGGGTCATCGGCCGGGCGAGCCGTCTCGCTCGTCGCCAGCATCGTTGCGCCGATATCGGTCGGCGCGGTTCTCGGCAGTGCCTGGGGAGCCGCCGGGATGTTCGCGTTGTTCGCCGCGGTTTCGCTGCTCGGGCTCGCCGCGACGCTGAGCCTCGGCATCGAGACGAAAAACAGGCTCCTCGAGGAGCTGTCGCACTAGCATCCGGTGGCAGGGAAGCGACGATGGTTGAACGCCACACACGGATGCAGAACCGGAACCGGTTCAAGCTGGGCCTCTTCGGCATGAATTGCTCGGGCTCGTTCGCGACGACCGCGCCCGAGCGCTGGGAGGCGGCGTGGGAGGAGAATCTGCAAGCGGCTCGGCTCGCCGACGAGGCCGGCATCGAGTTCCTGCTGCCGATCGCGCGCTGGCAAGGCTATGTCGGCATCACGGATCGCCAGGGCACGAGCTTCGAGACGCTCACCTGGGCGACCGGCCTGCTCGCGAGCACGCGCGACATCGTGACTTTCGCGACGGTGCATGTTCCCCTGGTCA
>DATGLO010000191.1:0-5230 GCA_035294105.1 Allostellaceae bacterium | reverse complement strand
CAATCGGCGCCGGCGGCGATCGCCTTAGCGAGATCGCCCGAAAATTTGATGCCGCCGTCCGAGATCACCGGCACGTCGCGCTTGCGGCAATATTCGACGACGTCGTTGACCGCGGTGAGCTGCGGCATGCCGACGCCCGCGACCATGCGCGTCGTGCAGATCGATCCCGGACCGATGCCGACCTTGATCGCATCGGCACCGGCTTCGACCAGCGCCTCGGCGCCTTCCGCGGTCGCGATATTGCCGGCGATGATCTGGGTGTAGTTCGAAAGCCGCCGGATGCGGTTGACGGTCTGTAAGACGCGCGAGGAATGGCCATGCGCGGTATCGACCACCAGCACGTCGACGCCCGCATCGAAGAGCGCCTCGGCACGCTTCACGCCGTCTTCGCCGGTGCCGGTCGCGGCGGCGACGCGCAGCCGCCCGGCCGCGTCCTTGCATGCATTGGGGAAGCGCTGCGATTTCTCGATGTCTTTGACGGTGATGAGCCCGACGCAGCGGTAGTTGCCGTCGATGACGAGCAGCTTCTCGATGCGATGCTGATGCAGCAGGCGCCGCGCCTCGTCGCGGCCGACGGTCTCGTTCACCGTGACCAGGTTCTTCTTGGTCATCAGCTCGGAGATAGGCTGCTTCGGGTTGCTGGCGAAGCGGATGTCGCGGTTGGTGAGGATGCCGACGAGCTTTTGCGAGCCGCGCTCGACCACGGGGAAGCCCGAGATGTGGTACTGATCCATCAGACGCTGCGCGTCTTCGAGCGTCTGATCGGGATGGACGGTGACCGGATTCACCACCATGCCTGCCTCGAATTTCTTGACGCGGCGGACTTCGTTCGCCTGCTCTTCGATCTTCAAGTTGCGATGGATGACGCCGATGCCGCCGGCCTCGGCCATGGCGATGGCGAGGCTGCTTTCGGTCACCGTGTCCATCGCCGCCGATATCAGCGGAATCCCGAGCGACACCTCGCGCGTGAGGCGCGTTTTCGTATCGGTTTCGTTGGGCAGGACCGCCGAGGCCGCAGGCACCAGCAAGACGTCGTCGAAAGTGAGCGCCTCGCGAATATCCATGGTGCCTCCCGGTGAAGGTTGGCGCCTATATATATGGCGGGAATGCAGCGAAGGGAAGTAGCCCCCTCACCCTCCCTCGCTACGCGCGGGGCCCTCTCCCCGCCGGGGAGAGGGTTGGGGTGAGGGGGAATTCCGAGTCGGGCCTTTGAAGCCTTGGGCCACGACATAGACCTCGGCCGATTCGGCGCGGCTCGCCGGGGGCTTCGCATGGCGCAGGGTGGCAAAATCGCGCTTCAGGGCGGCGAGCAACGCGCCTTCGGCGCCGCCCTGAAACACCTTGGCGACGAAAGCCCCGCCCGGCACCAGCACCTCTTTGGCGAAGTCATAAGCCGCCTCGGCGAGGGCGACGATGCGCAGGTGATCGGTCGCGGCATGGCCGGTGGTCGGCGCTGCCATGTCGCTCAGCACGAGATCGGCTTGGCCGCCGAGCGCCGCGACGATCACCGCCGGCGCGGCCGCATCGAGGAAATCCTGCTGCAGCACGGTCGCGCCTGGCACGGCTTCCATGGCAAGGATGTCGCAGGCGACCAGCCTGCCCTTCCCTTCTTCAGCGCCGATGCGCTTGGCCGCGACCTGGCTCCAGCCCCCCGGCGCGGCGCCGAGATCGACGACGCGCGCGCCGCGCTTAAAGAGATGGAAGCGATCGTCGAGCTCCAAAAGCTTGAACGCCGCGCGCGAGCGATAGCCGAGGCGCTTGGCCTCGGCGACATAAGGATCGTTGAGGTGGCGCGCGAGCCAAGCGGTCGAAGACGGGCTACGCTGCTTCGCCGTCTTGACGCGCACCACCATGCCGCGTCGCGCGCCGTGACTCGTTTTGCGCGCCATCAGCCGCCTTGTTGCACCAAGCCCAGAAGGATGCCCTCGCGGATACCGCGATCGGCGACGCGCAGCCGGCCGACCGGCCAGAGCCGGCAGATCGCCTCGAGGATCGCGCAGCCGGCGAGCACCAGATCGGCGCGCTCGGCGCCGATGCAGGGATTGCAGACGCGCTCGTCATGGCTTTGTCCGGCGAGGAGGCGCGAGGCGCGGCGCAGATCCTCGAAGCGCAACACCGCGCCGTCGACGCGGCGCCGGCTGTAACGCCTAAGGCGCAGATGCACCGCGGCGAGCGTCGTCACCGTGCCCGAGCTGCCGAGCATCTGCACCTCGTTCACGCCGATCCGCGGCGCGATGCGATGCTTCTCTTCCATGGGCGCGAGCGCCGCGGCGATCTCGGCAACCATCGCGGCATAGGTCGCTTCCGACACGTCGCGCCCGCCATAGCGATCGCTCAAGGTGACGACGCCGTGCGGCAGCGAGAACGAATCGATGATCCGCGGCGCGCCCTCGACGATCTCCACCCAGACAAGCTCGGTCGAGCCGCCGCCTATATCGAATACCACCGCATAGGGCACATGCGGGTCGAGCAGCGGAGCGCAGCCCGTAACGACCAGCCGCGCCTCTTCCTCGGCGGTGATGATTTCGAGCACGATCCCGGTCTCGCTTTCGACGCGGGCCATGAACTCGGCGCAATTCGCCGCGCGCCGGCAGGCCTCGGTCGCGATCGAGCGCAGACCGGCGACGCGATAGGCGGCGATCTTGTCGGCGCAAATTTTGAGCGCATCGAGCGTGCGCGCCATCGCCGGCTCGGACAGTACCCCGCTCGCCGCCAACCCCTCGCCCAGCCGCACGATGCGCGAGAAGGCGTCGACGACGCGGAACGACGCGCCCGGCAACGGCTCGGCGATGCGCCGCGCGACCAAAAGCCGGCAATTGTTGGTGCCGAGATCGAGCGCCGCATAGATTGCCTCGCCGCGGCCGCGAAGCGCTCGATCGGGCGATGATGAAAGCAACTCGGGCACGGCGTTACCGGGTTCGCGGCGGGAGAAAGATGCTAACGCAGCGCGGGGACGATGATAAGTCCTACCGGTCGAGCACGAAATCGTTGAGCCGATCCCAGAGCGGCGGACGCAGATGCTCGCGTCCGCTCAGCGATGTCCAGCCGATCTGCAGCGCGTAGCCGCGCTCGCCGGTCGCTCGATCGATGCCGAAGCGATAATGGCGCACGACTTCGATCGCGTTGTGGCGCTGCGACTTGGGCAGGCCGACAAGATTCGAGCGATCGAAGGCAAAGCGCTCCTCGAACGTGGCCGGCACCGGCGCGAGCGTCAGAAAGCGCGCGGAGGGCGCCTCGCCCGGGAGCCGCTTGCGAAAGACGCTGTCGGCCAGTTCTTCCTCTTCGCGAATATCGAAGGCGACGCCGCGGCGAAAGGCGACGTAAGACGGCCGGCGGATGCGCTCCAAAAAGGGGCGGCGATCATGGGCGTAGATGTTGACGAAGCCCGACGAGAACACGATGTCCGAGCGCACCGGATCGTAATACGGCGCGAGCGGCGAATCTTGCAGGCGATAGGACGCGTTGGTCAATGCGATGAGGCCGCCGGGCGCAAGCGCGCTGTCGAGCACGGCGAGCAGCTCGTCGAATTCCTCGGGTGGAAAGAGCTTATTCATCTCGGTCGGCGGGTTGAGGCAAAGGACCGACGCGCAGTTGATGAGATCGTAAGGGCCGTGATCGCGGATCGCGGCGCGATCGGATTTGAAGATCGTCGCCAGATGCCCTGCCGTCGCGATCGCCTCTTGCAGCGAGACCGGCTCGATCTCGCAGCCGTAAAGCGCCGCCTCCTCGCCGAAGATGCTGCGGAGGGTGACGATCTCCTCGCCGGTGGAGCAGCCGAAGGACAGCACCTTTAATTTTCGCTCAGGCGGGACGACGAGCTGCGCCTGGGCCGTCCGTATCACATCCGTGCGGCGAAAGAGGTGGGTATGCACATGGTTTTGCGCGCGGCGCATGGCGCTGGTGTAGCGGAAGACCGCCGGCCGCGACAGGCCACGGCGAAGGCGACGCCGCGCCGCCGATGGTGGCAAAACGGCGGCAAACCCGCGCCGACAACGCACTGGCCCGGCTACACAAATTCAGTGCGGTATGCTATTTAAGAGCGCTTAGGCGCTTCCGTGTTGGGGGATCGTCTAACGGTAGGACCCCAGACTCTGACTCTGGTTGTCTAGGTTCGAATCCTAGTCCCCCAGCCACCATCAGATCAGTGGTTCCGTCAGATGCCGCGAAGCTTCATGTAAGTTCCCGCGCGATACAAAATACGGCCAAGCATTTAAAGGCCGAGCACTTGATGCATATCGTTCTGACGCTGGGTCAATACATGATGACCTGCTGCATCGTCGAAACCTTCGAGTCGAACTCCAGCCGCTCGCCGTGCCAAGCTGACTCTTACTTGGAGATCACGGCGGAAAGCGGGAGCGGCGATTTCAGGAGACCTAAGTCGCGGCAGGCATCGATCCAAAACTGAATCATTTGCGGCGTTAGGTCCGGCTCGAATTTCGCCGGATCGACCGGCAAAGCCGCTTTGTCCGAGAGATGCAGATACGGCACTTGTGTCAGCCGCGCTTCTTCGGGAGCGCCTTTATCCAGACGATCGCTTCGCGCAGCGATTGGCGGAAGCCGGACACCACGTCGGGGTGCGCATCGATCGTGTGCTTGAGCATCGCCCAGACCGAATGGGTGGTGACGGGGTTGGCGAGCGCCGCGTTGAAATCGGCCATCATATAGCCGGCCTTGCTCTTCTCGATTTGATCAGCGAAGGGCTCGACCACGATCGCCGCCTCGACCTGCCCCGCTTGCAGCGCATCGCGAATGTGGTTCATCGGGATTTCGACATAGGTGACCTGCTTGGGATCGACCTTCTCGAGCTGAAGCCACCGCATCAAAGCGACATGGGCAACGCTGTCGATCGCGGGAACGGCGACCTTTTTGCCGATGAGGTCTTTGGGCGAATGGAGCTCAAGGCCGGTGCGCGCGAACAGCCAACCATCCGAGGTCGTCTTGGTCTGGATGGTGGCGTTGGCGATGATCTGGATGTCGGCACCGCCGTCATCGGCGAGGATCACGGCGGTCGGATTGAGCCCGGCGATTTGCAAGGAATTCGCCATCAGTGCCGCCGGTGCGCTGGAGCCGTTGGTCATGAGCTGAAGCTGCGCGTCGATTCCGTGCCGGGCGAAGATATCTTGATCCTTTGCGACGAAGGCGGGAATCCAGCCGTTCCCCATCGCATAGCCGATCGTCACCTTCGTATTGGCCGCAGCGGCGACGCCCGCAGAGAGCAGGAGGGCGAGAA
>DATGLO010000190.1:0-3023 GCA_035294105.1 Allostellaceae bacterium | reverse complement strand
CGCCGAAATCGCCGCCGATCACGACGGGATTGAACCGGATTTTGTTCTCCGGCACGCCGGTCGCGGCGGCGAGATGGGCGCGCGCGACATGCGGTCCTTTATTGGCGGCCCAGACATCGACGAGCCCGTCCGCGCCGATCGAGACAAGACAGGTATGTGGCTCGATATAGCCTTGATGGACGGACGGAACGGCAAAGCGATGCACGAAGGTCTTGTGCGCCGTCGCAAAAGCGCGCGCGGCATCGCCGTGGCGAATCTCGAGCCGCGAGATCACATTGGGCAGCGGCGGATACATGACGAGCTCGCCGTGCACTGCGACGGGCGCGCCGGCGAAGACCTCGACCGTTTCCGGATGAACGATCGGCGCGGCGGGCTTGATGGCGTCCTCGGCGCTGAACACCGCCGGCAGTTCCGCGTATTCGACATCGATGAGCTCGAGCGCGGCTTCCGCGATCTCGAGACTGTCGGCCGCGACCGCCGCGACCTTCTCGCCGACGAAGCGCACGACGCCTTTGGCAAGGGTCGGGATGTCCTTGCACATGCGGCCGTAGAGGGTGTCGGGCAC
This sequence comes from Allostellaceae bacterium, assembly GCA_035294105.1. Lineage (GTDB taxonomy): Bacteria > Pseudomonadota > Alphaproteobacteria > ATCC43930 > CGMCC-115725 > CAIKMD01. The sequence continues at coordinate 2,458 of DATGLO010000190.1, read as the reverse complement.
GTCGGCGCCGGTCAGCACGGCGCGAACGCCGGCCAGCGCCTTCGCTTTGCTCGTATCGATCGAAACGATGCGCGCGCTCGGATAAGGGCTGCGCAGCGCGCGGCCGAACAGCAGGCCCGGCAATGCGAAATCCCCGGCGTAGCGCGCACGACCCGTCACCTTGGCGATGCCGTCGATACGTTTGATCGGCTGGCCTACGGCCTTGCCGCTCAGGCTCGATCCATCCATCTGACGCCCACTTTTCTCGTTGCTCACGACGTCTTCCCGCGAGTGTATCGGTCGCTTGCACCATTGCAACGGCATCCGCAAGCCGCGCCTTCAGGTCGCGGCGAGGATGCAGTAATCTCTCCGCCAATCGCACGGAGGGGGCTTTGGCGCACCATATTCCCGGTCCGCTTTATTTCGAGCAATTGGGCGCGACCGGCATACCGATGGTCTTCCTGCATTCGACGCCGGATGACCACCGTCTCTGGATGTACCAAACCGCGCATTTCTCTTCTTGGTACCGCACTATTGCGATCGACATGGCCGGCTACGGTCGCTCGCCCGCCGTGCAAAAGGGCGTGACGATGGAGGACATGGCCGCGGCGTGCTGGGAAGCGGTCGATCGCGTCAGCGGCGACGCGGTGATCATCCATGGCAATTCGATGGGCGGCAGCGTGACGCAGCGTATGTGGCACCAGCATCCCGAGCGAGTCAAAGCACTCGTCCTTTCCGGCACCGGCTTCTCGCAAGCCACGGACGTCTTCAAGCGATGGGTCGAGCGGTACACCGCCGAAGGTGTCGCGTTGCGTTACGAGCAATTGTTCGACCATTTCTCAGCGGCGCATAAAAGCGACCCGATTCTGCGCTTCTACGCGGACATGGTGGTCGAGCTCAACAATGAAGGCACCTGCGCCAGCATCATCGCCATGAATGAAGCGAACGCGCATCGTCCGCCGGAAGCGTTCTATCGCGCCATCACGGCGCCCACCCTGATCATGGCCGGGGTCGAGGATCGCTCGTACCAGTCCTCCGTCGCCTTGAGCAAGCTCATTCCGCGCGCCGAATTCCAAGCCATCGAGGGCGTGGCGCATGCGCCGATGATCGAAACGCCGGCCGACTACGATCGCCACGCGATCGCTTTCTTGAAAAAGCACGGCCTCTTTCCCGGCTAGCGATGGCCTTGCGCGATCAGATGAACACGAGAGACGCCGATGAAAGCCGATGAACATGAATTGCTGTCGCATACGGCCGCGGGCACGCCGCTGGGCGAATTGCTGCGCCGGTACTGGACGCCAGCCGTGTTGTCGCGCGAGCTCGAGGCGGAGGGCGCTCCCGTCCGCGTGAGGCTTTTGGGCGAGAACCTCGTCGCCTTTCGCACCCGCCGCGGCGCGGTCGGCTTGCTTGCCGAAAATTGCGCGCATCGCGGTGCCTCGCTCTACTTCGCAAAGAACATGGAAGGCGGCCTGCGCTGCTGGTATCACGGCTGGAAATACGGCGTCGACGGCACCTGCCTCGAGCAACCGAACGAGCCGCCGCAAATGCAATTTTGCGACAAGGTTCGCATTAAGGCTTATCCCTGTGTCGAGCGCAGCGGCGTGGTTTGGACCTATATGGGGCCGCGCGAGAAACAGCCCCCTTTGCCCGATCTCGAATGGCTGCTCGTTCCCGAATCGCACGTCTTCGTATCGAAGCGGTTTCAGGAATGCAGCTGGCTGCAAGGAATGGAGGGCGATCTCGACAGTTCCCATGTCGGGATTCTTCACGCGCCCGAAAACGTCGATCAGTCCGTGAACTTGCCGACCGTCAAAGCGGCGACGAAGCGGCTTGCCTTACCGCGCGACAACAACCCGAAGATGGAGGCGATACAGCTACGCTCGGGCATGCTGCATGCCGCGCGACGCGAAGGGGACGCCGCCAATCATTATTGGCGCATCGGCACCTGGTTCATTCCCTATTTCACGATGATCCCGGGGCATGCCGGCGACTCGCCGTTGGGCGGTCATGCCTGGGTCCCGATCGACGACGACAAGTGCTTTGCCTATGCCTTCTCCTGGCACCCGCGGCGCGCGCTCACCGAGGAAGAAGTCCGGCTGATGAGCAGCGGCTCGAACATGCATTCGCGGCTGCAGCCGGGCACGTTCGTGCCGTTGCATAACAAAAGCAACGGTTATGGCGATCCGGCAGCGCCGCCGACCCGGCAGCCGTGGCAGCGCGTTCGGCTGCTTCAGGATCAGGATGTGGCCATGACCGAAAGCATCGGTCCGCGTTACGACCGGACGCTCGAGCATCTCGGCAGCACGGACATCGTGATCCTGCAGATGCGGCGCCGCCTGATGGCGGCCGCGCGGTCGCTTGCCGCCGGCGAAGAAGCGCCCGGCAGCAATCCGAAGGATTACCGCATCCGTCCTTATTCTTGTTTGCTGCCGCGCGATACCAAGGATTGGGTCAAGGCCGCGGGCGATGCCTTGGAGGC
>DATGLO010000189.1:0-3374 GCA_035294105.1 Allostellaceae bacterium | reverse complement strand
TCGGGCCGCTGCCCGGGCTCCAAGACAAGGACGTCTACCTTGTCTTTGTCGAATCCTACGGCACGGTGACGCTCGACGATCCGGGCTATCGCCGCATCCTGCAGCCGGCGCTGGATGATTTTGCCGCGACGGTGCAAGGCGCGGGTTACACTTTGCTGTCGAGCCGGCTGGTCTCGCCGGTCTTCGGCGGCGGGTCGTGGCTCGCTCATGGCACGCTCGAAAGCGGGTTGAAGCTCGATGCTGTCGCAAACGAGCTGCTGCTCCACAGCACGCGCAGGGGCCTGCCGCGCTATCTCGCTGCCGCCGGCTATCGCACCGTCGAGGTGATGCCTGGGATCAAGAAGCCCGATCCCGAAGCCGCGTTCTGGGGGTTCGACGCGCATTATTTCTCGGCCGATCTGGCTTACGGCGGACCGCCTTTCGGCTGGTTCACCATTCCCGATCAGTTCACGCTGCGCGAATTTTCCGCGCGCGAGCTCGGCGCCGCGCACAAGCCTCTCTTTTCCCAGATCGTTCTCGTCTCGAGCCACACGCCGTTCGCGCCCGTGCCGCCGTACTTGCGCGATTGGCGCGATGCCGGCGACTTCAAGACGGTGCCGCAAGCCGATTGGCCGCGCATCTATGCGCAACCCGACTGGAACAATCTCGACCGGCCTTATCTCGACAGCGTCGCTTACGATCTCGAAACGCTCGGCGCCTGGCTCAAGGGCCTCGATCGAGAGGCGCTGGTGATCATTCTCGGCGATCATCAGCCGCCCGAGATCACGCGCGTCGCGGGCCAGCCCTGGACGGTGCCGATCTATGTGCTGTCGCGCGATGCCGCGCTGGTGCGGCCTTTCGCGGCGCTCGGCTACGACGCCGGCGATACGCCGCCGCCGCGCGATCATGTTGAAGGGATGGAAAGTTTCCTCGGCGAATTCCTCGCCGCTTATCGCGAGCCTATCGCGGCAGCTGCCGCACCACCCGCGTCAGCGCCGCCGCAAAGCCCTGACGCTCCGGCGGCGTCCCAACCGTAACCCGGATCAAGCGATCCAAAGGCGCGACGCCGGGCATGCGCAGGAACACGCCCTCGTCCTCGAGCAGCTTCGCCAAGGTCGCGCGCGCGCGATCGCCGTCGCCCATATCGATGGCGACGAAATTGGTCGCGGACGGCAACGCCTTGAGGCCGAGGCTCTCGGCAAGCGCGGCATAATCGCGCCGCCCTTCGCTGACCTTGCGCACGACATCGGCGATGAAGGCCTGATCGCCGAGCGAGGCGAGCGCCGCTTCCTGGCTGAGGCGCGAGACGCCGAAATGGTGCCGGATCTTGTCGAAGCTGGCGATGATCGATTTCGAGGCGATCGCATAGCCGACGCGCGCGCCGGCCATGCCATGCGCTTTCGAGAAAGTCCGCACGCGGATGACGCGCTCGTCCTCGGGATCGAGCGCCGGAAGGGTGCCGGGCGGCGCGAAATCGGAATAAGCCTCGTCCAGGACCAGCACGGCGCCGGGTGCAAGCCGGTCGAGGATCGCGAGCTGCTCTTCGGCACTGACCCAGCTTCCGGTCGGATTGTCGGGATTGGAGAGATAGACCATCCGCGCCTTGCTCTTCGCGGCGGCATCGCCAAGCGCGGCGGGATCGTTCTTGAAATCGCGATAGGGCGGCGTGACGAATTTGCCGCCGAAGCCGTTCACATGAAAGGCGAAGGTCGGATAAGCGCCGTGCGACATCACCACCGGGTCGCCGGGGTCGATCACCGCGCGCACGGCGAGGCTCAGGATATCGTCGGCGCCGACGCCGAGGCCGATATTCTCGCGCGCGACGTGGTGATGCTTGGCGAGAGCCTCGCGCAGCGCGAAGCCTTCGGGATCGCAATACCAGGAAATGCGCGCCGCGCCCGCATTGATCGCGGCAACGGCTTTGGGCGAAGGACCGAAGGCGCTCTCGTTGGCGCCGATGCGGATCTTGATCGGGCAGCCCATGCGCCGCTCGAAGGCCTCGGGGGGCACAAACGGCACGACCGCGGGCAGCGCGCCGACCAGTCGCGAATAGCGGATCATGGCCGGACCATGATTTGGCGCGGTCCGCCGGCCGCGGCGGCGTTAGCCGCGATCGTGGGCGACGGTCTCGGCGGAGGCGTTGGCGGAAGGCGGCGGTACCTGTTGCTTGGGCGCCGCGACCGCGTCGTCGTCTTCGTCCTTCATGCCGGCCTTAAATGCCTTGATGCCCTTGGCGAAGTCGCCCATCACGCGCGGCAATTTGCCGGCCCCGAAGAGGAGCAGCACGATGAGCAGAACGATCATCCAATGCATCAAGCTGAACGAGCCCATGGGAAATCCTTGAATCAGGCGATCGATTGTCTGTATGGCGCCGGCCAAGACCCCGGTTTGTCAAGGAAAAAGCCCGATAGGGTCGCTTGGCGGGTGCTCGGTCTGTTGGTGATGTAGCCCCTCGCGGCGGAGGTTACTAGGCCCCGGCTGCCGCAGCGTCTTTGCCCCCGGCTTGGAGGCCGGCCGTGACGGGTTCGGCGAAAGCGACTAGGGTCGGGCCATGCGCAATTATGTATTGGCAGCGATCGTGGGGCTGGCCGGCCTCACGGTGGGCGCAGCCGTCGACATCCTCAGCCGGCATGTGTCGCCGCCGGTCGCGGCGCCCGCGCTATCCGCTCGGCAGGAAGACGCGGTAGCAAGCTTGCCGCCGCCCGAACCGGCGCCCGAGGCCACGCCGACCGCGCCCGACGCGTCCGGGCCCGCGGCGCCCGGCCCCGCCGCGACCGCGCCGCCAGCCCCGGCCGCCTCGGACCTCCCCAATGTCGATATTTCGTCGCACGCCGTTCATGCGGTGCCGAGCGACGACACGAGCCAGGTGCCGACCATCACCTTGCAGGATCGCAACGGCCGCACGCTCAAAGAGCTCAAGCCGGATTCGGGCCTCTCGCCGGGCTATGTCCCCTCGGTCGGCCCGGGCGGCGCGCGCAGCCTCGCTTCAACCGCGCGTCCGTCCTCTGCGGGCTCGGCGCCCGTTCTGGTGCCGCCGGTCGGCGGCTCGCGTCTTGCCATGGCGCCGTCCAATGCCGCGTTCTTCAGCGGCGCGGCACAGGCGGCGGGCGGCACGACGCTTTCGGTCGGCGGCCGTTTCGTCAATCTCTTCGGCGTGCGCGTTGCCGATCCACGCGATCAATGCGGCCTCGGCCCCGGCGACAATCGCTCTTGCGCCCAGGTCGCGCGCGACGCGCTGGCGCAGCGGCTCGCGCGCTATCCCAATGTCTCTTGCCGCGTGCCGGCGGGGCAGCGCGGCCAGCCGGGCGCGGTCTGCACCGATGCCAGCGGCACGGACCTCGGCGGCTTCCTTGTCGCCGAGGGCTATGCCCTTGCCGATACCAGCCAAAGCTACG
>DATGLO010000188.1:0-7959 GCA_035294105.1 Allostellaceae bacterium | reverse complement strand
GATCAAGAACTGGCGCCGGCCCAAGGAAAAGCTCCATCTGCTCGTCGACCGGCCGAAAGAGCTGGCGCAGATTTGACCGCGCCGCGCGTCGGCGCGGCTGCAAGCGAAGGGAGACGCCATGTTCCCGAAGAACTACTGGTACGTTGCGGCCTGGGATTGGGAAGTTCGCCGGCAAGAGGTGTTTCGCCGCGTCATCTGCAACGAGCCGATCGTCTTCTGGCGCAAGAGCGACGGCAAGCCGGCGGCGCTGGAAGATCGTTGCTGTCACCGCCACATGCCGTTGTCGCACGGCAAGCTGCGCGGCGACGCGATCGAGTGCCCTTATCACGGCCTGACCTATGACGACAGCGGCGCCTGCGTGCGAATCCCGAGCCAGAAGCTCATACCGCCGACGACGCGGGTGCGGTCCTATCCCGTGGTCGAGCGTTATCACTGGGTCTGGATCTGGATGGGCGAGCCCTCTCTCGCCGATCCGTCGCTGATCGAGGATTTTCGCTGGATGGACGATCCGTCCTGGCGCTTCAAAGGCGAGCGTCTCGATCTTGCCGGCAATTACTTTCTCATTGTCGAGAATCTTCTCGATCTAACGCATCTCCAATTCGTCCACCCGACGACGCTCGGCACCGAGGCGATCGCCGGCAATCCGATCAAGACGGAGCGCGAGGGCAATCTCGTGCGCGTGACGCGCTGGATGCTCGATCATCCCGCGCCGCCCTTTTTCCAGAAATCGGGCGGATTCCGTCCTGACGAGCCGGTCGATCGCTGGCAGGTGATCGAATACACCCCACCCGCTTTCGTGCGCCTCGATGTCGGCTGCGCCCGCGCCGGAACCGGCGCGCAACAAGGCAATCGCACGCAAGGCATCAGCATGCGCAATCTCAACGCGATCACGCCGGAGACCGAAACGACGACGCATTATTTCTGGGCCCAGGCGCATAATTTCGGCATCGACGATCCGACATTGACCGAGCTGATCTATCGCCAGGTCCACACCGCCTTCCTCGAGGACCTCGCGGTCATTCAGGCCCAGCAGCAGAATATGACTCTCCTGAACGGCCGCCTCCCGGCGCAGATGGATTTCAACCAGGATGCGGGCGGCTTGCAGGCACGGCGCATCCTCGATGCGATCCTCGCCGGCGAGGGTAATACACGTCCCGGCGCCTGAGGATCAGGCGCCGCGCACGCGATCGATCAGCGCGAGCGGATCGCGCGGCATCGTATCGTCGCGCCAGGCGACATGGCCGTCGGGCCGCACCAGCACCAGCCGCCGCTCGTAAAGCTCGAGCAATTTTGGATCGGCGAGATCGATGATCGCGAGCGGCACGCCGCGCGTCGCCGCGGCATCGGCGAAACGGCCGATCTCGGGTGGGTTATCGCCTAAGCGTAGCAGCACAAATTGGTTGTTACCGAAAAGATCGAGGGTCGAGCGGCGCTTGTTGTTGTCGCTGCCCGCTTCAAGCCAGGCGTGCGGCGCGCGCGTGCCGGGGCGCGCATTCGATACGAAGTTCACCGTCTCATAGGGAATTGGCGGCGTGCCGTCCGGCACGATGATCGGCGAACCTTCGTAGTAGTAGCCGAGGCGGAGATTCTCCGTGAAGGTCGGGCCGTTGGCACCGTTCGCCTGGCGGTAAGCCTCGGCCCAGCGTTTCCGCAGTGCCGCGCCCGCCGGCGAATCCTCGGCGATCTCGGGCCCGCCCGGCAGATTGGCCAGCAGCACGAATTCGTCGGTGCAGGCTTGAACATTGAGGAGCGCAATCGGCTTGCGCTCGGCCTCGTAGCTGTCGAGGAGCTGGTTGCCGCCCCAGCCGCGCAAGGTGGCAACCAGCTTCCAGGCAAGGTCGACGGCGTCGGCGAGGCCGGTATGAAGGCCGAGGCCGCCGGTCGGCGAGTTCTGATGCGCGGCATCGCCGCAGATGAAGACGCGTCCGCGCCGATAATGCTCGGCGACGCGCTCGCGCCGCTCCCAGGCCATGACCGAGAGGATCTCATAGGGCACGTCGTCGCGGCCGATCAGCCGGCGCAGATAACGGTCGCCGTCGAATGCCGGATCGGCTTTCAGCACCGAGAGGCGCCACAGCTCCTGGCCGTCGATCCCGATGATCTCGCCCCAGGTGCCGCCGGCGTCTGTAAAGCGAAAGAAGCGCGACCAGCCCTTGTCGTGAATCTTCATCATCTCGGCCGAGCGGAAGAACACGTTGATGCTGTTGGCGACGAGGCCCAGCCCCTCGTAGCCGAAGCCGAGCGACGTCACGACCGTGCCGTCGGCACCATCGCACCCGACGAGATACCGCGCGCGGATCGTTTCGCTTTTGCCGCTCTGACGATCCGTGATCGTCGCGGCGACGCCGTCTTCGTCCTCGGCGAAGCTGTCCAGGCTGGTGAGGTGGCGGATGGTCACACTCGGGAGCGAGCGCGCCTTCGCGAGCAAAATCGGATCGTAAAAGATCTGCGCGCAGGCGACGCGCGGCTCGGGCGTGTACGGCAGCTTCTGGTCGACATAGGCGGGCACGTGGTGCCGTGCGAGCTCGAAGCCGACCATGCTGGTGCAATAGATGAGGCCCTGCGGATGGTGTTTCGGCCAGCCGGAATTCTGGACGATATCGGCGATGCCCCAGCGGCGGTTGAATTCCATCGACCGAATGGAAAGCCCGCTCATCTTCGGAATCGAAATCGTCCCGTCGCGCTTTTCGACAACGAGGCATTCGATACCCGCCATGCCAAGCTCGATCGCCAGCGCCAGACCGACCGGACCGCCCCCGGCAATCAGCACCGGGATCGCATTTTCGCTCATGGATTCGACGGTAAGGTGGGGATTCGCGCGGGTCAACGATGGGCATCGGTCAACCAACGCCAAACACGCATCCAGCATTGCTTTCGCGCCGCGAAGCCGGGACAATCGCGCCAAGGACAAACGCGGGAGGGAGCTATGGCCGAGCTGCGCGATAAATTCGAGGCGGCCAATGTCATCGCGATGTGGGACCAAGAGCTGCGGCCAAACCTGCCGCTGGTGCCGTCGCACATCTGGCGCTGGAAAGACGTGAACCCGCTGATCGGCGAGGCCGCCAATGCCGTCACCATGGAAGACGCCGAGCGCCGCGTGCTGATCCTGCGCAATCCCGGCCTCAAAGGGCCGGCCAGCGGCGCCGCGCCCAACCTTTCGGTCAATCTCCAGGTGCTGATGCCCGGCGAAAAGGCGCGGCCGCATCGCCATACGATGCACGCGCTGCGCTTCGTGCTCGAAGGCAAGGGCGCCGTCACCATCGTCGAGGGCAAGCCTTGCCCGATGCTGCCCGGCGATTTGATCCTGACGCCCGGCATGACCTGGCACGAGCATGTCAACGACACCAACGAGCGCTCGGTCTGGGTGGATTCCCTCGACGTGCCGATTCACGGCTTTCTCGAGAACCGCGTTTTCGAACCCGGTCCGGTGCGCAACATGACGGCATTGCCGGCCGATGCGGTTTATGCCGCCGGTCTCTCGCCCGCGCGGCCGATGCCGCCGACAAGCTGGTCACCGATGTTCCGCTATCCCTGGGACGCGGCGGTCATGGCGCTCGAAGCGACGCCCGCCGACGCCGATGGCGCCCGACGGCTGCGCTACACCAACCCGACGACGGGCGGCGCCGTGCTCTCGACGATCGATTGCCACCTGCTGGGCCTCAGCAAGGGCGCCGAGACCACCGCCTATCGGACAAACAGCAACGCCGCCTGCGTCGTCGTCGAGGGTGAAGGCCAGTCGCGCATCGGCGACGATACGATCGCTTGGGGACCCAAGGACATCTTCACGCTGCCGCACGGCCAATGGATCAGCCATCGCGCGTCGAGCGACAGGGCACGGATTTTCCAGATCACCGATCGCGAGCTGTTCCGCCGCCTCGATTTCCTGCGCGACGAAACGCGACACTAAGGAGGATTTTGGGGATCGATCATGGCCACCAAGAAAAAGATAAAGAAAGCCGCGAGGAAGAAAGCAACGCCGGCGCGCAAAGCGGTCGCGGAGAAGGCCGCGCCCAAGAACAAGGCCGCCGCGAAGAGGGTTGCCGGCAAGCTGCGCCTCACCATGCTGACCGGCGGCTATGAGATCGTGCGCGCGCTGCAGGATGGCACGGTGCAACCGAAAGGCATCGAACTCGTCGTCGGCCGCTATCCCGGCACGCGCGGCATCCATGACCGCGTCGCCCAAGGGCAGGCCTGCGACATCAACGAATACAATGGCGGACATTACGTCGTGCAGAAGGCTCATGGCCGCGACGACATCACCGCGATCCCGGTTTTCCTCCATCGCCGCTTCCGCCACAGCTTCATCTATATCAACACGAGCAAGGGTATTACGCGGCCTTCCGATCTTGCAGGCCGGCGCGTCGCGTGCCGCACCATCGGCGCGGCAGCGGCCTATTGGATGCGGGGTCATCTCGAAGAGCACGGCGCGCCGCATCGCTCGATCACCTGGGTGATCGAGACGCTCGACGAAGCGTCGGAACAGGCGCCCGAGATGAAGATCGAGGTCGTGCCGAAGGGCAAGAAGGTCGAAGAGATGGTGCTGACCGGCGAGGTCGATGCCATCATCCAGCCGAATGTCAACCAGGCCTGCGCCGCCGGCGATCCGCGCATCGCGCATCTCTGGCCGAACTATAAAGAAGTCGAGCTCGACTATTACCGTCGCACCGGCTTCTTCCCGATCATGCATGTGACGACCGTGCCGACGGCGATCGTCGAGAAATATCCCTGGGTGGTCGAGAGCCTGACGCTGGCCTTCGAAGAAGCGAAACAGCTCGCCTTCAAGCGCGTCGCCAATCCGCGCAACGTGCCGCTCGCCTTCTGGCAATATTATTGGGAAGACGAGCGCCACCGTTTCGGCGAAGATCCCTGGGAATACGGCTTCAGCGATCTCAACAAACGCAACTACGACACCTTGGTCGGCTACGTCCATGACCAGGTGCTGAGCGGCCCGCGGCCGCGGCTCGAAGACCTGTTCGCGAAGGAATCGTTCGAGATTCCGACCCCGCTGCCGAAGATGCACGAGATCGATTACGAATTCTGAGAACAACCGGGAGAGGAGGCTTCCATGATCATCGACGTACACGGCCATATGAGCGCGCCGGCCGAACTCTGGGCCTATAAAGCCGTGCAACTCGCGGGACGCGGCGCGCATGGCCGCGGCAAGGTCACGGTCAGCGACGACCAGATCCGCGAGAGCTATCACGCCAAAGAAACCTTCGGCGCCGGCCATGTCGATCTCCTCGACAAGCACGGCACCGACTTCCAGCTCATCTCGCCGCGGCCGTTCCAGATGATGCATAGCGAACGGCCGGCGAAGATCGTGCAGTGGTTCCATGAGGAATGCCACAACATCATCCATCGCGCGGTGAAGCTGTGGCCCGACCGCTTCGCCGGCGTGCTGATGCTGCCGCAGGTCGCGGGCGAGCCGATCAACATCGTGCTGCCCGAGCTCGAGCGCTGCGTCAAAGAGCTCGGCTTCGTCGGCTGCCTGGTCAATTCCGACCCGTATGAGAATTCGGGCAAGGAAGCGCCCGGCATGGGCGATCGTTACTGGTATCCGCTTTACGAAAAGCTTTGCGAGCTCGACGTGCCGGCGATGCTGCACGGCGTCGGCTCGAAATCCGAGCGCACCAGCTACTCGACCCATTTCATCAACGAAGAGACGCTCACCACCGTTCACCTGCTGAATTCCAAGGTTTTCGATGATTTCCCGACCTTGAAATTCATCATCCCGCATGGCGGCGGTGCGATCCCCTATCAGCTCGGCCGTTTCGAGGCGCCGACCTTGCGCGGCCAACACGGCAAGAAATTCTCCGAGCGGATGAGGAATCTGTGGTTCGACACGACGCTCTACACGCCGCTCGCGCTCGAGCTCTTGATCAAAACCGTCGGCGCCGATCGCTGCCTCTTCGCCACCGAATGCCCCGGCACCGGCTCGGCGACCAATCCCGCGACCGGCCGCTACATGGACGATATCGCGCCGATGATCAAAGGCTTCGACTGGCTGTCGGCGGCCGACAAGAAGCTCATCCTCGAAGACAATGCGAGGAAGCTCTTCAAGCTCGACAAGGTAAAGCCGCGGCTCTGAGGCGAGCAACACAGTAAATGGCGGGCCGATCTGGCCCGCCCTGATGCTGCGGCAGGCTAAATCGGCTATAACGGCGGCATGACCAAAGGCGAAGTGAAAGAGATCCTCGACCGCGTACTTGGTTGGCCTGCCGAACGGCAGGCAGATGTCGCACATGTCGTCGAGATCATGGAAGAGCAGGACAAGAGCGACGTCCGACTGACCGACGAGCAGGCCGCAGAAGTGTGTCGGCGCCTTGTGGAGAAAAGCCCGAAGACGCTGACTCTTGCCGAGTTCAACGAGCGTTTGCGTCAGCGCTACGGCGTATGAAAGTCATCGTTCGAGAGTCGGCAATTGCTGACCTCGATAACATTGCGGCATGGATCGGCAAAGACAATCCGACTGCGGCCGCGCGCGTTATTGCCGCCATGCGCGACCGCATCACCGTCCTCGAAACCGACGCCCTTGCACATATGGGACGGCCAGGAATCGTCGCCGGAACGCGTGAGCTCATTGAGTATCCATATATCATCGTTTATCAGGTGCACGACCAGCAGCGTGAAGTAACCGTGCTTTCGATCGTCCATGGGGCACAAAAAACATGAAAGCGATGGTCTATCGCGCGTTCGGGCCGCCCGAGGTGCTGCATTACGAGGACGTGCCCGAGCCGGTCGCCGGGCCGGGCGAGATCGTAATCGAAGTCCATGCCTGCTCGGTCAATCGCGTCCTCGATGTGTCGGTGCGTGCCGGTAAGCAGCCGCAGCGCAAGGTGCAGCTGCCGCATGTCGGCGGCGTCGATCCCGTCGGCATCGTTACCGCCGTCGGGCCGGGCGTCACGGACCGAAAGATCGGCGACACTGTCGCGGTCTTCCAAGGCCTCGGCGAGCGCAAAATGTTCGGCATCCACTGCTGGGGCGGCAATGCGCAATTCACCAAGGCGCCGGTCTTCGCGACGTGCGTCGTGCCGAAAGGCGTCAGCTACGCCGACGCCTGCGTCCTCGCGCGCCATGCGCCGGTGGCGTGGAACCTGCTCGTCCATATGGGCAAGCTCAAGGCCGGCGAGACCGTGCTGGTGATGGGCGCCGCCGGCAATCTCGGCTCGATCGGCATCCAGCTCGCGAAGAACCTCGGCGCGCATGTCATCGCTTGCGCCGGCTCGGACGAGCGCGCGCAGCTCGGCCGCGAGCTCGGCGCCGATCACGCGATCAATTACAAGACGCTCGATCTGAAGGACGAGCTTTTGCGCATCACCAACGGCAAGGGCGTCGATCTCGTCTACGACAACATCGCCAATCCCGGCCCGACCGCGAAAGCGATCGAGGCGCTTGGTTATGACGGGCGGCTCGTAACCGCCGGCGCACATGGCGGACCGGTGGTGCCCGTGAATTTCTTTCATGTCTACGACCACCGCATCACCATCATGGGCAGCCCGTTCAGCCGCGGCGAAGATGCGATGCCGGCGCTGAACGATGCCGCCGCCGGCAAGATGCGCGTGCTGGTCGAGCGCGTGATGCCGCTGGCTCAAGCGGTCGAAGCGCATCGCCTGGTCGAATCCTCGCCGGCGACCGGCAAAATCATCCTCGATCCGAGTCTGGGCTAACGGCCGCGGCCAAGCCGTCGCGACCGGCGGCCGGCCCTGAACTTTCGGCTGCGCTTCCTCGTTCGTCTCTAATGGATATGCGCAGCCGCGAACATTTCGCGACGGCCGCGGTCGCATCTGCTGAAGATGGGCTGCCGTTACCGCGCCGCTATTGGGCGATGACCACGGTCGCGCTCGCCGTCATCATGTCGACGCTCGACAGCTCGATCGCGAATGTCGCCCTGCCGACCATCGCGCGCGATCTGTCGGCGAGCCCGGCGACGTCGATCTGGATCGTCAACGCCTATCAGCT
>DATGLO010000187.1:0-3509 GCA_035294105.1 Allostellaceae bacterium | reverse complement strand
CAACGTCGAAATCGCGGCTGTTGCGAGTAAGGCCGTGGACGCAGAGCAGCACCGGCGCATCCCTGCGTGGCCCGGTCCATTCCAGATAGGCAAGGCGATGGAAACCGTGCGGCCCGAGAGCCGTGAGCGCGCGCTCGATCATCGCACGACCTTTGCGCAAGCGCCGCGCGCGATCAAGCGTTGCCGCTGCGCCGGACCTAAGGTAAAGACCGCACGACTATTCGCCCTCATCCGAACCCTCTCAAGGCCATGCGAAGCGTGGGAGGGTGAGGGGGGTTCGCCAAGGATTGGAGTTACGCGCCATGCCGCAACGCGGCCCGCTGTCGGGCATCACCGTCATCGATCTGTCGCGCATTCTCGCCGGGCCCTACTGCACGATGCTAATGGCCGAGCTCGGCGCGCGGGTGATCAAGGTCGAGCCGCCCAAGGGCGGCGACGACGCGCGCGCCTATGGCCCCTTCGTCAAAGGCCATTCCGCTTATTTCGCCTCGATCAATCGCGGCAAGGAATCGATCGCGCTCGATCTCAAGGCCGAGAGCGACCGGCGTATTTTCGAGAAGCTTCTCGAAAAGGCCGACGTCCTGGTCGAGAATTTCCGTCCCGGCACGATGGAAAAGTTCGGCTATGGCTGGGAGACGCTGCACCCGCGTTATCCCCGGCTGATCTATGCCGCCGCCTCGGGCTTCGGCCATACCGGCCCCAATTCTCAGGACCCTGCCTACGACATGGTGGTGCAGGGGATGGGCGGCATCATGAGCGTCACCGGCTTTCCCGGCGGTCAGCCGACGCGCGTCGGCGTCTCGATCGGCGATGTCGGCTCGGGCATCTATACGGCCGTCGCCGTGAATGCCGCACTGCTGCATCGCTTCCGCACCGGCGAGGCGACCAAGGTCGACATCGCGATGTTCGATTGCCAGATCGCTCTGCTTGAAGGCGTCGTCGTGCGCTATACCACCGAAGGCGTCGTACCGGGCCCGGTCGGCTCGCGCCATGCGACGATCACGCCGTTCCAGGCGTTCAAAACGAAGGACGGCAACATCATCATCGCCGCCGGAAATGACGGGCTTTTCCTGAAGCTCTGCGATGCGCTCGGCAAGCCGAGCATGAAGACCGATCCGAATTACCTCACCAACGATCTGCGCCGGAACAATCAAAAGCGGCTCGAGGAAGAAATCGAGGCGATCCTCGCCGATCGGACGACGGCGGAATGGATCGAGATCATCGGCCGGGCCGGCGTGCCGTGCGGCCCGATCAACAATATTGCCCAGGCGCTGCAGCATCCGCAGGTGGCGGCGCGCAACATGCTGATCACCGCGCCCGACGGCGCCGGCGGCACGCTGAAGCTTTCGGGCAATCCCTTGAAGATGACGGCGTTCGAGGATCCGCCGAGGCGCGATGCCGCGCCCGAGCTCGATGCCAACCGCGCCGCGATCCTGAAAGAGCTCGGCCTCTGACCGGTCGCCTGCGCGCGATTTTGTGGCGCGGCTTCTTCGCCGCAACGGGTGTCGCCGCCGCGCTGCTGACAAGGAGCGTCGCGGCGGAGGCCGCGCCGGGGCTCTGGGTTGCTAAGGACGGCAATTCGGCGGTCTATCTGTTCGGCACCGTCCACATCATCGAGAAAGGGCTCGACTGGCAGTCGCCGGCCATTGCCCAAGCCTTCGCTGCGAGCAGCAAGCTGTGGCTCGAGGTTCCGAATCCCGACGACCAGCAATCCGCCCAGGGTTTGATCAGGGCCTATGGCTTCGATCGCGCGCATCCGCTCTCGACGAAGCTCTCGCCGCAGGACCGCGCGAAGGTCGATGCCGCGGTCAAGGCGGCGCAGCTGCCGCAGGGCGAGGCCGCGCTCGAGCCGATGTCGCCCTGGCTGGCGGCCCTGACGCTCGACGACGCGTTGTTGGTGCATTCCGGCTACGATCCGAAGAGCGGCGTCGAACACGTCTTGCTCCAGCAGGCGGCAAAGCAGCAAAAGCCCGTTTTCGGCTTCGAGACGCTCGATCAGCAGGTGCGGCTGTTTGCCGATCTGAAGCCGCAACTGCAGATCCAGATGCTCGAGAATTCGCTCGACGGATTCGAGAAGGGTCCCGCCGAGCTCAAAGACATGGTCGATGCGTGGATGAAAGACGATCAGGCCGCGTTGACCCGCGATATCGTCGACGAGATCAAGACGCCGCTTCCTGCGCTTTACCAGGTTCTCATCGTCGCGCGGAACGAGAACTGGGCCGGCCAGATCGCAACCATGCTCAAGAAACCGGGCGTGCGCTTCGTCGCCGTCGGCGCCGGGCATTTGACCGGCCCCGACAGCGTGCAGGCGAAGCTCGAGCAGCGCGGCATCCAAGTCGAGGCGGTCTCCGGTGCCGCGCAAATGCCATCGAGCGGCCGCTGAAAGCGGCGCACGCTGCCGCTCAGTACCAGCCGTAGGGCCGGCCGACCAGGGTGAAGATCAGCAGCAGCAGCACGATCAGGCCGACGAGGCCGAGCCCGCCGCCGCCGTAATATTCGCGCCGGTAGCCGTAATAGCCGCCGCCGCTGAACAAGATGATGACGATGATAAGCAGCAGAAGAAGCATGGGTTTCTCCGAAGTTGCCCGTGCGGAGAAAACCCCAGCTCAGGCCAAAGGTTTCGGATAATTTAGCTTTTCTGCTTACTCTAGAGCTTTGCTGCTTAGGGGGCGGCCGTGTCTTCGAGCGCGCACGATCGTGTAGAGCCGATCAATTTCGACCCGGCAATCATGAATTCGGTCATGTGATTCTTGCGGCGCAACGGACACGGTGCAGGCCAGGTGAGGGGCTTTACCGATCCGTTACCCGTCAATGCAGGAACGGCTCGACGATCTCGTTCTCGCGGCAGGTGGTGCGACGCATGTCGCGCGGATATTTCAAATCCTCGAACGGCGTCGCGCGATGCATGACGCAGCGATTGTCCCAGATGACGATATCGCCGCGCGTCCATTTGTGACGAAACACGAATTGCGGTTGCGTCGCGAAATCGATGAGCTCTTTGAGAAGCGCGCGGCCTTCCTCAAGCGGCATGCCAAGGATGTGCGAGGCATGCGAGGCGAGATAAAGCGTCATGCGACCCGAAGTCGGGTGACGTTGCGCGATCTTGTGCTCGGCCGGCGGCCGCGAGGCGAGCTCTTCTTCGGTCGGCTCCGGAAAGCCCGAGACTTGGCGCGAATACCAGATCGAGTGCGAGGCAACGAGGCCCGCGATGCGATCCTTCATCGCTTGCGGCAACGCGTCGTAAGCCGCGCGCTCGTCGGCGAATTCGGTATCGCCGTCGGCCGGCGGCACGAGATGCGCGTTGAGCGCGGAATAGGTCGCGCGATTGGGATGGAACGACATATCGGTGTGCCAGAGCCGGTTGGCGTTGTTGAAGGCGCGGTCGCGGCTGTCGGCGGGACGGATCTTGCCGTCGACATCGAGATTGCCGACATCGACCAGCTCGGGCCAGTCGCCGAGGCGCTCGCGCCGGCCGGTGACGGTCAGCACCCGGCCGCGCTGCATCGGCC
>DATGLO010000186.1:0-3118 GCA_035294105.1 Allostellaceae bacterium | reverse complement strand
CGAGCTGGACGGCTGTCAGATAATCTCCCGCGGCAAACGCTCGATCAAAGGAACCGTATCGCGCTTTAATTTCTATCGGATCGAATCGAAATGCATATTTCGGCGCTATTCGAGGCTGGCTATCCATCACTTGCGCCGGGCGGAAATTCGGTTGCGAGCGCAGCGGCTTCCTAGGGCACCACGCATTCGCGGCCATAATGGGTGAGCGGCCCGGATACAGCAAGCCCTTACCCCGCGTCACCCCAAGCCTGTCGGCGGACCGCGAAGGACGCTCCTCTCACCGACACTTTTACGCTACGTCCGGTACGAATAGAGACCGCGGCGGCGAAGCTCGGTCCCGGTCCTCACGACCAGCCGGGCCCGCGCCCCCGGAATATGCCGATGGAGCTAAGGCGCCCGGTCACCCCGCGCGCCGGCCCGTCGCCGAGGCATCCGCAAGACCGCCCGGCGCAAAGTCGCCTGCTGACCTAAGCCGAGGACAACCGCCCACAGCCGCTCTCTGAACGCCCAGTCGATTGGCGGAGGGTCGGCTACGGGCCTCGTCCCGCCCTGCCGGCCGTGGGGTCGAGCGCCCATTCGCCGGGGCGGATTGCGCGATAGCCGGCGCGCTCGAACATCCGGATGCTCGCCAGGTTCTCGGCATGGATGGCAGCGATGAGACGCTCCGCCGGGAGAAGCCTTTTGCCGAGCTCCAAGGCGCATCCGCCGATACCGGCGCCGTGGCGATTCGCGGCGATCAGGATCGAGACCTCGTAGGCGTCACCCGACGACGTTTTGTCGAAACGCAAGATGCCGACCGGCTCCTCGCCGGATAGGACGATGTTGAAGAGGCAGTCCGGATCGTCGAGCTTGGCGCGCAGCCATTGGTCGTGCTCTTGCGGCTGCGGCGCCGCTGGATTGCGGGCGTATTTGCGGATGCCCGGCGCCGATTGCCAGGCGAACATCAACGCCGAATCGGCGATCGTCGCCGGACGCAACGTCACGCGCCGCCCATCCCGGGCGAGGGCAGGGGAATAGCAGCTCACCCGCGCCCGTGCCGCGCCGAAACCATCGACCAGCGCCCTACCCGCCTTTCCCATGGCATCTCGGAGTTGTGCGTCAGCGGCCAATTCCTGCAGCGCACGGGCCAACTCCCGGGCAGAGCAGCCGGCGACATTCCCGAGATAGCCGACCGCGCCCGCCGCCCCGAGCGCGCCGGCGACGCCGACCTGGTTGTCGGCGACCGTCATGACCAGGGACGGCAAGCCAAGCGCGCAGCGCTCGAGCGCGCCGACGCCGCCGGCACCGATCGCCAGGTCCGCATCGACCATCAGGCCGGCCATGTCGTCGACATCGAGATGCAGCGCGGCCCCCGGACCCGTCGCGGCGAGTCGGGCCCGGATCGCCGACAGATGCGGCGCGGCCGAGCCGAGCACGACATCGACCGCAGCACCCAGCTTTGCCGCGGCAAGAGCATCGAGCGCGAGGCCCGTCGCGTTCGCGGTGTCGGTGGTGCCGCAATTGACAAAAACCCGTCGGACGCTGCCGGCCGGCTTGCGCTGTCGCCGCGCGTCGCGAAAGCGCCGATCGAGCAGCGCATAAGATGGGCCAATGAGGAGCTCGGCCTCCGCCGGCACGAGGGCGGCATAATCGGCACGTAGCCGACCCGGCGATTGGTCGAGCAGCACATCGCAATCGTGCCGCCGGTTCGCCAGGTCGTCGATCACGAGGATCCGCTCGGCCCAGGCGCGGCAACCGCTCTCGAAAGCCGCGTCGAGCCGGTAATCGTCGATGACGAGCAAGCCGCAGCGGAATCCCGGCGCGCGCGTCGCCGCCGCGAAAGCCGGCGGCTCGATCAGGGCGAAGCCGCGCTGCGCGAGCGCGGGAACCACGGCCGAGGCGCCAGCGCTGCAAACGAACGTAATGTCCCAGCCGGCCTCGGCAAGCGCATCGGCGAGAACCATGCAGCGCCGGACATGACCGCCGCCGATCGCGACCGAAGCATCGGCATAGAAGACGGCGCGCGGCGTCGTCACCAAGACCGGTCAGCCCGCGTCGGCGTCGAGACGCGTGCCGCACAGCGCGACGCGGAAGCGGCCGTCATCCGGCAGATGCCGCGAGCGTAGGAGCCCAGACCGGCATGAGTTGCGCGCCGTACTTCTGCGGGTCCGTGCAGACAGGATCGGGGCAATGGACGAAGCAGGTGGGGATAGCCGCCGCGAGCGCACCCCGCTGGGGGCCCCGCCCGCCCGATCCCGAGAGCTGGTCACTATCTAAAGAAGGCATCTTTGGTCTTCTTCCGCCGTCGCCACGTGAATCTGCCAAACTCTCCGCAACCCAATACTATGCCCGATTTGCGCCGAAATTCCCAATATTGCGAAGGTTCGAGAGCCGCTCGAAGGTTCGAGAGCCGCTTATTGAATTGACGATTCGAACCCCAAAGAGCCGGCTTGGCGGGTGCAACAGCGCATTCTCGATTGAGACGAAGACGATCGGTGAATTCCTCCGCTCGGTAGGAAAGCAGCAAAAAGCCGAGCCAATGCCCGCCATAATCCCGCCGCAATGATTGCAACGGCCGCGCCCAAGCCGGGAACCAAACCTGGCCACCACGATTAACCGCGCAGAGAGGGGATACCTGAGGAGTCTATCCATGCGCACGTCGCTGATCGTTCTTGCAACAGTGCTTGGTCTGAGCGCCACGAGCGCGCTCGCGCAATCGACGGTCGTGATCGCACCGTCGGCTCCGCCGCCGGTTCGCGAAGAAATCATTCCGCCGGCGCCGTCGACCGCTGTCGTCTGGCAACCCGGCCATTGGTCGTGGAACGGCACCCAATATGTTTGGGTCAGCGGCGCCTACGTCGCGCGGCCGCGGCCGCAAGAGGCCTGGGTGCCGGGCCATTGGGATCAGACCCCATCGGGTTGGACCTGGGTCGACGGTTACTGGCAGCAAGACTAGCATGATCTGAAATTCTATGGCCGGCCTCGCGGCTCCGCGGGTGCCGGCCAGATCGTGTCCCGGGGCGTGGTGTAGCAGCGGGGTTGCCGTCATGCTCTCCGGCTGAGTCGAGCCGGTTACGTCACGCTGTCACTGCGGACAGCTTGACGACAGGATCATCGCTCAACGGGGCGATAGTTTCCA
>DATGLO010000185.1:0-3735 GCA_035294105.1 Allostellaceae bacterium | reverse complement strand
AGTCGGCTACAACTTCCGCATCCTCGTCAGGTGGCTGCAGCTGCTTTTGTGCCTGATCCTGGCTGCGCTCTCACCGCGCCAAATCCCTCATTCCCCCTGAAAAGTCGGATTCTTCACGAACGACTATTTCGCGATCGGCGTGCCTGGAAAGACCAGCGCAGCGACGTCGATCGGCTTGTGAATCAGGCCGAGCTGCTGGCAAACATCGACCCAGAACTGCAGGTCCGACAGCTTGATGGCGAGGGACGGCTGCGGCAGCGAGGGATCGGCGTAGTGGAAATATTTGAGCTGCGTCGCCTTCGCCTTGTCCGGATGGTCGTGGATGAAGGTCAGCGCGTCGGCGAGCGAATCGCGAAACGCGGCGACGACCTGCGGATGGGCTTTCGCCCAATCGCGTGTCGTCGACCAGAAGGTCGCGGCGAAATCGGGATTGACCGCCGATTGGATGTCGACCGATTTCGTCCCGTTGCCGGCGGCGAGAATGCGGCCGAGCATCGGCTCGACCGGGAAGGCCGCGTCGATCTGAGCGCTCTTCAAATTGTCGCCCATCAGCTGGAACGGCAGCTCGACCACCTTGACTTGATCCGGTTTGACGCCGCCGTCGAGCAGCCATTTCTTCAGCACGAGATCGAGCGACGAATTGATGCCGGGATCGGCGATCCGCTTGCCGATCAGATCCGCGGGCTTGGTCACGGTGAAGCCGGCGCGCGTCACCAGCGCCGAATGCGGATTGACCTTTTGGATGCGCGAAATGCCCGAGATGACCGAAAGCTCGATCCCGCCGTCTTCCGCCAGCATCAGCACGGGGCCGGTGTTGAAGGCGATCTGCACGCTGCCCGAGACCAGCGCTTGCGGCGTCATCCCGCCGTTGGTGAAGACGGTCATCGACACGTCGAGCCCGCGCTTGGCGAAGAAGCCTTCATCGCGCGCCGTGAGGACTGCGAGGAAGTCCGACGCGATGCCGTAGCCGACGGTAAGCTTGGTTTGCGCCTGCGCGACCGGCGACGACGCCGCGGCGACAACGAGACACACAATGGCCAGCACCGCGACCCGGCAATTTTTCATTGCTTCCTCCCCAAAGATACCGACGAATAGACCCTATCACGGCGGCGTTGCGCAAGCTTGTTCGCATGATCTGGTCGAGATCGACCAGCCGGTGAAGCCGCATGAATTCGACGTGACGGCGCTTCTGACGCAGCTCGAGGGGAGCGGCCGCACGCCGGCGGTGCTGTTCAAGCAGCCGACCGATCTCGAGGGCCGGCCAAGCGGTTTTTCGCTCCTCACCAATCTTCACGCCTCGCGTGCGCGTTGCGCGATGATGTTCGATGTCGATCCGGCGACGCCGAATTATCCGCTCAGCCTTGCCTATGCCGCGATGGCGCGGCGGACGATCGCGCCCCAGGTGATCGCGCCGGCGGCGGCGCCGGTGCGCGAATGCGTTTGGCAAGGCCGCGACGCCGATGTCGCGCGCTTGCCGATCGTCAGGCATTTCGAAATGGATCTCGGCCCGACTTTGACCATGACGCATGTCATGCGATCGCTGCAGGGCTTCTACGACATCTCGTTCGCCAAGACCTTTTATAAATGGGACCCGCAGCGGATGGTGGTCAGCATCCAGACGCGCGATCTCAACCGCATGGTCAAGGAGTACGAAGAGCGCAACGAGCCGGCGCCGATCATCAACGTGCTCGGCCATCATCCCGCGTTCCATCTCGGCAGCCTCGCCCATAACAAGCCGGGCACCGACGATTACGCGATGGTCGGATCGTTTCTCGGCGAGCCGCTGCGGCTGACGCCTTCGGTCACCTGGGGCGACCGCTTCATGGTGCCGGCCGATGCCGAGCTGATCATCGAAGGCGAGATTCCGCCCGGCCGGCGCGAGGTCTGCGATCCTTTCGGCGAAGTGCCGCGGCTCTATCAGGCGCAATGCCTGCGTCCGGTGTTTCAGGTCAAGGCGATCACCTTCCGGCGCGGCGCGATCATCCAGGATATCTTCGCCGGCTTCCGCGACAGCTTTCCGCTCAATGCCATCTCGACCGAGGCATCGCTGGAAAATCATCTGCGGCCGCACTTCCCGAACCTGCATCAGATCCATCTGCCGGATTCCGGCAGCGGCCTGCTGTCGGCCTATATCTCGGTCAAGGACATCAAGCCCGGCCAGGCCGAAGAGATCGGCCGCATGGCGATGGTCGACACGCCGGTGCTGCACAGCGTCATCGTCGTTGATGCCGATATCGACGTGTTCGACGAGCGCGAGGTGCTGTGGGCGCTGCATACCTATCCCGACCTGGCGCGCGGCGTGCAGATCTACGGCCCGAAATTCGCCCCGCATGTCGCCTACAATCCGAACTTCGCGCCGACCAACTGGGGCGGCAAGGTCGTGATCGACGCGACGCGGCCCGGCGACTTCGCTTTCGGTTTGCGCTCGCAAGTCCCGAAAGTCGCGATCGAGCGCATGCGACTCGGCGATTATCTGCCGCGCTCCAATCACGACTAAGAGGCATCATGGTCGAGCGGATTTTCTGGGCCGAATGCTGCGCTTGCCACGGCAAATTTTATTGCAGCTATCGCGAGATGCGGCACACCGGCGTGAAGCTGATGTGCCCGTTCTGCCGGCGCGAGTTCCTGCCCGAGGAAGCCGCCTCGATCGACGATCGTTGGAACGAAGAGCCTGCGCAACGCGCACCGGGCGCATCGCCGGCATCGAGCTGAAGTGGTGCCGGGGCGGCACAAGAGGGGGAAAGGATGCCGAAGCGAGGGATTGCGGTAGCAGTCGCGGGCTTGATCGCGATCGCGGCGGGCGCGGCGCGCGCCGACGAAATCACGTTGACCTTGGCGACGCTCGATCCGCCGCCGACACCGCTCAATACCCAAGAGCTCCATCCCTGGGCCGACCGCGTCAACGCGGCGGGCAAGGGTGTGGTGCAGATCGTGGTGCGCGACGGCACCGAGATCGCCAATCAGCAGAACATCTACGATCGGGTATTGAGCGATGTGGTGCAGATCGGCCGCGGCACGCAAAGCTTCATCGGCGGCAAATTTCCGTTGAGCGAGGTCGTGGCGCTGCCTTTCGTCATCGATAACGGCGAGACCGCGTCGGTCGCGTTCTGGCGGCTTTATCGCAGTGGCTTGCTCGACAGCGAATATAACGACACGATGCCGCTGTTCTTCGGCATTTTGCCGCCGCAAGCGCTCCATCTCACCAAGGCGCCGAACGCGATCGACGATCTCGGCGGGCTGCGCGTTGCGGTCGCGACCAAGAACGGCGCCGAGATCGTCTCGCGGCTCGGCGGCGCGCCGCAATCGATCCAGCTCATCGATCTCTATCCCGCCTTGCAGCGCGGCGCCGCGGACGGGGTGATGATCAACTGGCCGGCTTTCCCGCCGTTCAAGCTGAACGAGGTGACGCGCTATCACATCGAGGCGCCGTTCGGCGGCTCGGCGACGATGATCTTCATGGCGAAGAAGAAATGGGATGCGTTGCCGCGCGCGGCGCAGAAGGTGCTCGCCGAGAATTCCGGCGAGGCGGAAAGCCGCCGTTTCGGCGCCTTTTGGGATACGGCCAGCGATCAAGGCCGCGCCATGGTCGCGGCGATGGGCACGCAGCAGACGATCGTCGATCTCACGCCGGCGCAGAGCGCCGCGCTCAAATCGAAGATCGCGCCGATGGCCGCTGAATGGACGAAGGCGACGCCTGGCGGCGCCAAGGTCCTGCAAGCGCTCCGTGCCGATCTG
>DATGLO010000184.1:0-5865 GCA_035294105.1 Allostellaceae bacterium | reverse complement strand
GTCGGTCTCGGCGATGAGGTTGGGCCAAAGCTCGGACTCGACCCAGAGCGCGAGATCCGGCCGCCAATGATCGAGGAAGCGCCGCACATAGGTCGGGCGGTCCACCGGCACATATTGGTGCCAGGCGCGGTCGGCGGGCAGGCGATGCGCCAACAGCCGCGCCGAGGTGACGGTGCCGGTCGTCACCAGCACCGACAGCGCCGGCCGTTCGACCAGCAGCCGGTCGATCAGCGCCAGCATCGACACCGCTTCGCCGTTGCTCGCGGCATGCACCCAGACGAGCGGTCCCGGCGGCCGCACGCGGCTGGCATGGCCTTGGCGCTCGGCGAAACGCTCGCGGTCTTCCTTGCCATGCGCCATGCGCCGCGCGAGATAAAGCGCGACCACAGGCCCCAAGGCCGTGGTGCCCGCCTGATAAAGTCCGAGCAGACTCATCGCCCTTGCTCGGCGCGCTTGAGCGCGCGCAACGCGGCGCGGTTCATGGTGCCGGGCGCAAGCGCTTCATGGCCCATGCGCCGATCGGCTTCGGCGGTGATCGCATTGAGGCGCTGCTCGACGAGCGCGCGGCAGGCTTCGGCCGCGGCCTCGTCGCTGTCATTCGCCACTTCGACCGGCTCGCCATAGATCATCACGCCGCGGCTGAAGGGCAGCGGCAGATGAAAGCGATCCCAGCTGCCGAGAATGCGCCGCCAGCGCGTCGCATAGCTCACCGGCAGCACCGCGGCGCCGGCGAGGCGCGCCGCGACGATGATGCCGGGCTTCGCACGCATCGCCGGTCCGTCCGGCCCGTCGGGGGTGATGCCGACGCCGTCGCCGGCCTTCAGGTGACGCAGCATGCTCCTCAGCGCCGCGCCGCCGCCGTCGGTCGACGAGCCGGCGATCCACTCGATGCCGAAATGCTTGACGGCGCCGGCGATGAGACGGCCGTCGATATGCGACGAGATCAGCATGTGGAACGGCGCGCGGCCGTGCCAGGCAAACGGCATGACGAGGATGCGGCCGTGCCAGAAGGCGGCGAGGGTCGGCGTGCCTTTTTCATGGAGGCGCAAGAGGTGCTCGCGGCCTTCGATCTGCCAGCGGCCGCAATACCAGATCAGCCGCGCATAAACGGCGATCAGCCAGCAGGCAAAGCCGAGGCTCCGCGGCGAGCGCAACCAGCGCTTGGCGGCGCGCATCGCCTAAACCGGCGCCTCGGCCGAGGCCGACGGCCGCGATACCGCATCCTCGGCGCCGAGGAACTGCAACGCATGAAGCCGCGCATAGGTGCCGTCGCGCTGCAAGAGCTCGGCATGGGTGCCGCGCTCGACGACGCGGCCGGCATCGATGACATAGATGATGTCGGCCTCGATCACGGTCGAGAGGCGATGCGCGATGACGATGGTGGTGCGGCCGTGCATCAGGTTTCTCAGCGCCGTCTGAACCTGGCGCTCGGATTCGGTGTCGAGCGCCGAGGTCGCCTCGTCGAGCAGCAGGATTGGCGCGTTCTTCAGCATCGCGCGGGCGATCGAGAGGCGCTGGCGCTGCCCGCCCGAGAGCTTGACTCCGTGCTCGCCGACGAGCGTGTCGTAGCCGTGCGGCAGCGCGCGGATGAAATCGTCGGCGGCCGCGGCTTTGGCGGCGGCGACGATCTCGTCCTCGCCGGCGCCGAAGCGGCCATAGGCGATGTTGGCGCGCACCGTGTCATCGAAGAGCGTGACCTCCTGGCTGACGAGGCCGATCGCGGCGCGCAGGCTCGCGAGCTTCACGTCGCGCACGTTTTGGCCGTCGATCAGCACCGCGCCGCTGCCGGCATCGTAAAAGCGCGGGATCAGATTCATGATCGTCGACTTGCCCGCGCCCGAGGCGCCGACGAGCGCGACGGTCTTGCCGGCGGGCGCTTCGAGCGTGACGCCGCGCAGCGCCTGCGCGCCGGCCTCGTAAGCGAAGCGCACATCCTCGAAGCGCACCGCGCCGCCCTCGACGCGCAGCGGTTGGGCATCGGCGCGATCGAAGATCTCGGGCTCGATGTCGAGCACGGTGAAAAGGCGCTGCGCCGCGGCGAGGCCTTCCTGCAGGCTGGTATTGAGGCCGGCGATGGTTTTGAGCGGCTGATAGGCCAGCAGCAGCGCGGCGATGAACGAGAAGAATGCGCCCGGCGTGCGCGCGCCGTTCAGCACCTGATGGCCGCCATAGAGAATGACCAGCGCCACCGCGACGCCGCCCAAGGTCTCCATCAGCGGCGACGACACCGCGCGCACGCGCTGTGCTTTTTCGACGAGACGGTAAATGCTCTCGATGATGCGCTCCGCGCGCGACATCTCGTAGCCTTCCATGCCGTAGGCTTTGACATAGCGCGAGCCCTGGAAAGTCTGGTTGAGCAAGGTCATGAACTGGCCGAGCTCGACCTGGGTGTTCGCCGAGACGCGGCGCATGCGCTTGCCGATGCGCTGCATCGGCCGGAAGGCGATGGGGAAAGCGATCGAGGCGACCGCCGCCAAGAGCCAGTCCTGATAGAACATCAGCGCGATCAGGAAGACCGCGGTCACCGCCTCCTTGCCGATGCCGGCGAGGATGTTGGTGGCACAGTTGCGCAGCAGCTGCGCATCGTTGACGAAGCGCGAGATCAGCGTGCCGGCCGGGTTGGCATGGAAATAGGCGAGGTCGGCACGCATCAGCCGCGCGAAGAGCGTCAACTGAATATCGGCGACGATGCGCTGGCCGATGGTCGTCATCCAGACTTGTTGCGCATAGCTGCCCAAGCCTTTGATCAAGGCAAGGGCGATGACCGCGCCGGGAATGAGCAAGAGCAGCGTCTCGTTATGCTCGACGAACACCTTGTCCATCAGCGGCTGCATCATCCAGGCATTGGCCGCGGTGGCGCCCGCGACGATGCCCATGGTCGCAAAAGCGAGGGTCAGCTTGCCGAGATGCGGCTTGAGGAATTCGGCGACCAGCCGGCGTACCAGCGGCCAGGTCGCGTGCGAGAATTCGCGGCTGGCGGGAGTCGCCGTCGGGACAGGTTGGGCGCTCAATTCCGGGCTTCGCTTGATTGCGTGGGCAGGCAGTCCGTGGGCGTCATTCCGGGCATCATAGCACGTGGAACGCACCGGGCAGGGGCCGGATTTATCGGCGAAGCCCCTGTTTCGCAAGCCTTCTTTCCGACGAAAACGCCGCAACCGCGCGATAGTGCTGGATGATTGCACACAACCGGTAGATAAGGGATCGCGGCAACAGGAGTGTCATGAAGGTGCGCCGGATTCTGGCGATTTACAATCCGACGGCAGGGCAACGCGCGCGCGGCACGTTCGAGCGCTTTCGCGCCGCGCTGACGCGGCTTGGCGCCAAGGTCACCATCGCCGAGACCGAGCGGGCAATGCATGCGCGCGAGCTCGCTGCCGCGGCGGATCCGGCGCGGTTCGACGCCGTCGCGGTGGCGGGAGGCGACGGCACCATCAACGAGGCGGTCAACGGCATCGTCCATTCCGGCCTCCCGCTCGCCATTCTGCCGCTCGGCACGGCGAACGTACTCGCCAACGAGCTCAACCTGCCGCGCGACGCCGAGGCGCTGGCCGAGATCGCGGCGCTCAACCCGCCGCGCTCGATCGTGCCCGCCGAGATCACCAGTGCCGAGCGCAACGAGCCGTGGCGGTTCCTGCTCATGGCCGGCATCGGCTTTGATGCCGAGGTGGTCGCGCATCTCGACTTGAAGCTCAAGCGCAGGATCGGCAAAGCCGCCTACGCGCTCGGCAGCATCGCGCAGCTCGCCCGTCACGAGCGGCGCAACTTCGCGACATGGATCGACGGCAAGGCCGAAACGCCGGCTGCGCTGGTCGTCGCGCGCGCGCATTTTTACGGCGGGCGTTTCGTTCTCGCGCCGCAAGCGCGGCTCGACGAGCCGGCGCTGCACGCGGTGCTGTTCCCGGCGTCGTCGCGGCTGGCGGCCCTGCGCTACATGGCCGGCGTCGTGACCGGCACCTTGGCGCGGCAATGCGATGTCGAGGTGCGGCGTGCCGCCGCGATCGACCTCGCCGGTCCCGAAGGCGCGCCGGTGCAGATCGACGGCGATGTCCGCGCGCATCTGCCGGCGAGCATCCGCCTCGCCGCAACGCCGCTCGCCATCATCGCGTAGCCGCCGATCCCTGCCATGCCGCCGGTCCCGCGCCGCGCGCCGCCGCACGGTCCCCGGGATTGGCGAGCTTGCAGCGATCGAGCGACAGGCAGCCGCAGCCGATGCATTTAGTCAGCCCTTCGCGCAGCCGTTGCAGCTCGGCCATGCGCTGATCGATCCGTTCCGTCCACGAGGCCGAGAGTCGCGACCAGTCGCGCGCCGTCGGCACGTGATCGCCGGGCAGCTTTTTGAGCTCGGCGCCGATTTCCTCGAGCGTCAGCCCGATGCGCTGCGCGAAGACGATGAAGG
Organism: Allostellaceae bacterium; assembly: GCA_035294105.1. Lineage (GTDB taxonomy): Bacteria > Pseudomonadota > Alphaproteobacteria > ATCC43930 > CGMCC-115725 > CAIKMD01. The sequence goes on along the minus strand of DATGLO010000184.1, from coordinate 1,469 downwards.
CGACGCGGCGCAGCACGGAGCGCGGATACCGGCGGTGACCCGATGCCGCGCGCGTGACCGAGATGATGAGGCCGCGCTCTTCGTAATAGCGCAGCGCCGAGGCGGCGATGCCGCTGCGCCGCGCCACCTCGGCGATGGTCAAATGGCTGGGCAGCATTGCGTGAAGCTAGGCCGCCCCGCGCTTGACTTCAAGTTCACTTGAACTTGTAGGCCGGCGGCATGGGACGGAAAGGCGACGGTTTCGGATGGGCGCAGCACGGCAGGAAGCGATGAATCGCGCGGCGCGCGGGCTCGGCCAAGGCCGCGCCGCGCCGCAGAGCGGCCGGGCATCGCCGGCGGTGCTCTCGGCCGTGCTCGTGCTGCTGACCCTCATGACGACGGCGGTGGGCAGCCTCGGCGCGCCCTTGCTCGTCAGCATCATGGAGGTCGAGCATGTGTCGGTCGCGGCCTCGCAATGGTCGCTGACGATTGCGCTTTTGATCGGAGCGGTCGCGACGCCGGTGATGGGCCGCCTCGGCGACGGGCGGCATCGCCGCGCGGTCGTCCTCCTCGGTGTCGCGGCGACCACGCTGGGCTGCGTCATCGCCGCCGTGCCGGCTGGCTTTGCCGTGCTGCTCTTCGGGCGTGCCTTGCAAGGGGTCGGATTCGGCCTCGTGCCGCTCGCCACGGCGCTGGCGCGCGATGGCCTGCCGCCCGCGCAATCGCGCCGCACCGTCATGGCGCTCGGCTGCACCACGGCCGCCGGCGTCGGCATAGGCTATCCGGTGGCCGGAACGATCGCACAATTTTTTGGCCTCTACGCCGCCTTCTGGACCGGCGCCGGCGTCAGCGCCGCGACCTTGGTTGCAGCGGCGTTGGTTTTGCCGGCGAGTCCGGAGCGCGATGCGCATGTCAACATCCCGCGCGCCACGGTGCTGGGCTTGGCGCTCGGCGCCCTCCTCCTCGTGCTGGCGGACGGACCGGATTGGGACTGGCGATCGCCGGTGACGATGGTCTTAGCGGCGACAGCCGTCGCGCTGCTCGCCGCTTGGACGGTCTTCGAGCTTCGTGCCGCCGACCCGCTCATCGCGCTACGCCTGTTGCGCCACCGCCCGGTGCTCGCCGCCAATGTCACAGGCCTGCTCGTCTCGATCGGCTTTTATCCGCTGATGTCGTTGGTCGTGCGGCTTGTCCAGGCGCCGGCGGCGACGGGATATGGGTTCGGCGCCTCGGTGGCGATCGCCGGGCTGATGCTGACGCCATCCTCGCTCGCCAGCTTCGCGGCCGGCCAGGCCGCGCGGCGCTTGGCGAAACGCGTCTCGCCCGATTGGGCAATTGCGACGAGTTGCGTCGTGCTGATCGCGGCGCTGCTTTTGTTTCTCCTCGCGCGCGGCACTTACGGGGGGCTCGTCGTCGTGATGATTCTGCAAGGGCTCGGCATCGGCTGCGTCTTCGCCTTCAACCCGGCCCAGATCGTCGCCGGCGCGCCC